>JAHIZT010000045.1 GCA_018814355.1 Candidatus Thermoplasmatota archaeon
TACAGATCCTACAACCCATGGTTTTCGAACTTCCGGATAATCTCTCGGAAGGGAGAGCTCGTGTACGTGGACCCATCGGGCAAAGAGCAGCGCATGACGCGGCTGCCCGATGGATAATTCAGGATCGGCGATGCGGCCTCTCCCGAGCGCGTGCGGTTCGACTGCGTAGTCTGCGGGAAGGCTTCTCACGCCGTCCTTTCTGGAGGAGACTTCTACCGGACCTTCACTCCATGAGTGTGCGTGCGCTTTCACGGCCCAGAAATGTGGAGCACGCCCACCTTCTTCTTAGAATCGAAGACTCGACGAGAGACCACACCTTCCAGACGGACCATGCCTATTTCGTTGCTCATCCACACCTTGCCCTTCATGAGATGACCGCCGAAAGCCCTGTGTTCGGTGTCCGCGACAGTCGCATGGATGTGTATCCTAGGATCGCCTTCGATCGCGACAGATCCCTGAAGAGCCAGAAGCTCATGCGGCTCATGAAAGGATTTCCTGAGATAGTTCCCCCGGTCGAAGTATCCGAGCTCGAAATCTGAGATCATCCCAAGGCCAGTGACCAACAGCAGGGTGGACCGCTCTCCTTTGACCGCTTCTTCGACTGAACCAATTACATCTTCGCCGTGTTCGAGCTTCAGCATCAGATAGGAATCCGTCTTCGCGATCTCCATGTGAACCGCCTGCCCACCTATCGCAGGATACGGCAATTAGCCTTGTCCCGTTCTTCGAGACCGAAAAGGACATCATGAACGATTGCTTACCAACAATTGCAGACGACCATGAAACCGGAAGAGAGACTGAAGGCGTGGCACGGTGAGGATTGGCACACTCCAAGGGGCAGGCGGATCCGTGACATCGTCTACGCGATAGACACTGGTTTGATTACCACAGTAGCCTTCCTGGCTGGAGTATCCGCTCTGGTTGACACCAATGAGAAGATAGTCCTAGCTGGAGTTGCACAGATATCCGCAGGAGCGATGGCCATCTTCTTCGGCGCGTTCATCTCCACGAAGGCACAGAAGGACTTCTTCGAGAACCAGGTGAGACGGGAGAAACAAGAGATCGAGCACATGCCTAAGAAGTAGACACAGGAGATACGCGAAATATTCGAGGGGTATGGATTCGACGCCGATGAGCAGGAAGCAGCTGTGAACAGGATCACGAAGGACAAAGACCTCTGGTTGAAGTTCATGGTCCAGGAGGAGATCGGGATATCACCGGGGCAGATAGACAACCCCCTGAGCATCGGTGCCATATCCTCGGGCTCGTTCCTCGTAGGAGCGGTTCCTGCAATACTTCCTTTCTTCATCCTCCATGATGCCGGCATTGCATTGGTGGTCAGCGCTCTGTCGATCCTGGCATTCCTTTTCGTCCTCGGGGTTTGGAAGACCAAACTGACGAAAGTGCCCTGGCTGCTGAGCAGTCTAGAAACGCTCGCCATCGGTGGCCTCTCGTGCGGCCTTGGGTTCCTTTTGGGGAGGATCATCCAGACGCTGATCGGCTGAGTCGGTCAGGCGCTCTCGAAGACTTCCTTGATGCGCTCCATCGCCCAGTCTATCTCGTCCTTCGTGATGACGAGGGGCGGGGTGAACCTGATGGTCTTCTCGTGCGTATCCTTGGCCAGGACGCCCTTCTCCATCAACTTCTCGCAGAGCGGCCTGACGGTCTCCTTCTGTCCTAGATAGAACTCCACACCGATGAGCAAGCCCTTGGCTCTGATCGCCTTGATCTTCTTCGATTTGATCTCCTTGAGTCTCTTCACGAAGTAGGCTCCCATCTCAATCGACCTGTCCGCGAGTTTCTCGTCTACAAGTACGTTCAGGGATTCCTCAGCGATGGCAGCGGCCAAGGGATTCCCGCCAAATGTGCTGCCGTGGCTGCCGGGCGTGAACACGCTCATGATCTCTCTCGATGACAAGCAAGCCGAGACTGGATACAGGCCGCCGCCCAGGGCTTTTCCCACCATGAGAACGTCCGGCTTGATGCCCTCGTGCTCGAACGCGAACATCCGTCCGGTCCTTGCGAACCCAGTCTGGATTTCGTCTATCATGAGGAGAATGCCCTTCTCAGAGCATATCTTCCTGAGCTCCTTCAGGTAGCCAGGTGATGGAATATTGATCCCCGCCTCCCCCTGGATAGGCTCGACCAATATCCCAATGGTCTTCGGGTTGATAGCTTTCTTGAAAGCGGGTATGTCATCATAGGGAATGGTAACGAAACCTGGCGTGAAAGGCCCGAACCCCTTCTTCGAATCAGGGTCGCTGGAGAAGCTGATGATGGTGGTGGTCCTTCCATGGAAGTTGTTCTCACAGACTATGATCTCCCCCTCGCTTTCAGGGATGCCTTTCTTCTGGTGAGCGTACCTCCTCGCAAGCTTTATCGAAGTCTCCACGGCTTCGGCGCCTGTGTTCATTGGCAGCGCCATCTCCATGCCGGATACCTCACACAGCTTCTTCAAGAAAGGTCCCATCCTGTCATTGGAGAAGGCTCTGGAGGTGAGCGAAACTTTCTTCATCTGGTCAATCGCCGCCTTCACTATCCTATCGTTCAGGTGTCCTTGGTTAATCGCGGAGTATGAGCTGAGCATGTCGATGTACTTCTTGCCCTCGACATCCCAGACCCAAACGCCCTTCGCCTTCGAGATGACGACTGGCAACGGGTGGTAGTTGTGGGCACCGTAGGTCTGTTCGAGTTCAATGTAGTCTGTGGCTTTCATGTTGACATCCTTCCGACCGCTCGTTTGATCTCGAGCAGTGACAAGCTCGGAATGTCATCAACTCTTAAAACAATTCTCCGGGACCCCGGGAAGAGTAACGTCTAAGGCTGCCTAGCCATCCTTGTCCAACACCAACAACGCAATCCCAATCAGGAGGCCCCAGAGGAGTATGCTCAAGACGGCAAGCGTCTCAGAGAGCGGGTTTCCGCCCACCGGGAGCATTGCCAGCCCGAACATGAACACCATCAGCGTGACCAAGTATCCGAATCTGCCGAGAGAGTTCGACCGACATAGAGAGTAAGCAACTACCCCGAGGGTGACCAGCATAGTCAAGAAGAACCCGTAGGAGACGACGCCGTGGATGTCCCCGGCATCCTCTGTGAAGATCCCGATGCTGATCAGGAACAGTCCGGCGATCGCCATCAATAGAGTGCAGACTATGGGCGACCGGCCATTTCCCAGGACTGGACTGAGACCAAACACCGCGAAGGGTATGAAAAGTGCTCCAGCTATGATGACTCCTGCATTGAACGCCCACGCCCCATCGCTCACACCAAGGTCGCTCAGGTAGTTCTTGCCAAAAACGTAGCCAGAGT
This sequence comes from Candidatus Thermoplasmatota archaeon, assembly GCA_018814355.1. Classification (NCBI taxonomy): domain Archaea; kingdom Methanobacteriati; phylum Thermoplasmatota; species Thermoplasmatota archaeon. Next base: position 3,313 of record JAHIZT010000045.1, read on the forward strand.
CAAGTGACATCGCGATTGAATAGAGGGCGACGAACGAAATGATAGCCGCCAGGCCACAAACGATGCCAACCTTCTGAGACAAGGGCTTCATCACGTCGGATGATGACATTACATTTGCACAAGCCTTCAGAGCAGACTATCAGGGTCAGAGCCGGAAGTCCTGCTGAGCGGCCTTCACAATACCGTAGACTGGTTTTGGAATGTCTGGCATCGGCTCGGCAACGTCCACCAGGGGCGGCCTCGGAATGTGATATACCTTCTGCGGGAAATCGACATCCTCGGAGAACAGTCTCCCATACGACCACATCATCAGGGAGACGACGGCCACGAAATACGCAGTGACGACCATGAGCGAGAACTGCCACATGTAGGTCCAGCTGAAGACTATCAAGAGGACTGAGAGGACCGCTCCGAATATGAGTCCGGAGACGAGGTCGACGATTGTCTCCTTGTTGCTCGTTCCAACGCCTATGTTGGAATAGTTCACATGCCGGGCAATCTCCGCAATCTCCAAGCGCACCTCGACGAACACGCCACCCGCGAGAACTAGCCCCGCGAGAGCCACGAGCACATGGACGAATGACTGAGTCATCAGAGAGGCGATGCACACTCCGACGAATGCCGCCAAGAGGATCGCCGTCATCCTAGCGCCCTTGAACATAGGCAAGTTCGAAGGCATGACGGCCTTCCCGAGCGTCCTTGAAATCACTGCCCCAGAGAACTGGAGCGACTTCGGGACTAGCTTGGTCAAACCGTTTGCGAACTTCGCCGAGTGCTTCACCAGTGGAGGTGTGATGGCACTCATCACGAAGCAGAAGGTGCCGGCGAAGGGATTCAGCTGAGCGCCCATGGTGGCTCCTTGAACCTTGCTTCCGACGCTGGCGTACAGGATCGACTCGATGCCCCTCCCGCTCATGCTCGTCCCGATGGTCGTCGAAGCCTTGGCTGAGAACCCGAGGAAGTACGATATCGAGGACATCACGAATGCCTCGTAAACCAGCACCAACGGCACTGCAAGTACCACCATCCAGAGCACATTCCCGAACATCGCGGGGTCTATCATCATCCCGAAGGACGTGAAGAATATCGCAACGAAGACGTCCTTGAACGATTCCAGCTTCGACTGAATCCTGGCAGAGACCTTGCTTTCGGCGAGTATCATCCCTATGAAGAAGGCGCCGATGATGGGTGGCACATTCATCACGGCCGCGACGCCAGAGGTCAGGAAGACGATTCCGAGTGCGAACAGTATGAAGAGTTCATCGTTCTCGATCTTGTTGAAGAACTTCACGACTCTCGGTACGGCGTACATCGCTATCCAAACAAAGAACACGTAGAACGCAACGATGCTGATAAGGAGCTGGCCATAGCCCATCGGATTCGCAGAAGGCTGTACGATCATGCCACTTGCGACTGCGAGTATGACCATCGCAATGAAGGTCTCGACGACGACCAAGCCGATGAGGAACTCCACTTCTGGGCTTGACATCCTCTTCAGGTCGAATAGCACCTTCATGGCGATGCTGGTGCTGCTCATCGCGATCACGCCCGCCAGGAATATCGAGTCTATCAGCGGCCATCCTAGGTAAGATGCGAATATGAATCCGACGAAGAGCCCGACACTCGTGTCGATCACGGCCAGTATTATTGCCGGTGTGCGTGTCTTCTTAAGCTTCGTGAACGAGAACTCAAGACCTACGAAGAACATCAACATCACGAGGCCGACGTAGGAAAGCAGCTCGATGATGGTCGTGTCCGTGATCAGGCCATGGTATTCGAACCCAAGTATCTCGAGGCTCATCTTGGGACCGATGAACGCACCTATGATGATGTATCCTATCATGACTGATTGGTTGAGTTTTCCCGCCAGCGTCGCCGCTATGAACGCGAGGAGCATTATCGAGCCAAGCTGGAGGAGCAGTTCAGCCTCGTTCATCATCTTGCCTGCACATCCTTGCGGCTGGAGATGATGCCCTCTGACTCACGAAGAATCAGCCTGCATCCCATCTGGGCCGCTAATTGACCCGGACCGTACTTATAGTTTTTCGACAGGAGAACCGAGCCAGATGTCGGGACGATCTAGTAGCTACGCTACTAGGCGGAAACGGCCGGTGGGAAGAGTATCAAGAGCACGATGTAGACGATGTACAACGAGCCGGAGGCCAACATGACGCGATAGCTGATGCCGTTTTTCCGCCGGATGGAGAAGAACAGCCACGCGGAAGCAGCGAGGGCGATGAGTATGCTTGCGATGTTGATCGGCTCGAGCTTCCACTGGGTGAAGAGAAGTCCGATGCTCAGAGGTATGCTGCTCTGGAAGACCATGGCGCCCGTGATGTTCCCGAACCCAAGGGTATCCTTCTTGCGCAGGTACCAGGAGACGCTGTTGAACTTCTCAGGGAGCTCAGTGGCGATGGGCGCGATGAGGAACGCGAGGATGATGGGAGGCACACCGACTGCCTCGGATACATTCTCGACCTCGTTGACGAACATCTTGGCTCCGATTATGATGCCTAGCAGCGCTGCAGCGACCTGGAGTGCGATAAGGAAGAATCCCAGACGCCCGTGCTCAGGCACCTTGCAGACTCGACACATGTAGAGCGCGGGACAGGAGTTCTCTCCCTCCTCAGTTCCGTCCTTCAAGGTCTTGCGAAGGTAGATGACATATGCCGCCAGGAGTGCTACTGCAAAGCCATAGTTGATGTACCCATTGTCGAAGAAGGTCTGCATGCTCAGAAGGCCGGTGACAAGCGCCACGCAGTACATCACCATGAAGTACTTCATGTCTCGCTCCGCATGATCCTTGCGTAGTACTAAATAGCCCTTCCTTGTGCCCCTCTTGAATCCGATCCAGATGGCGACGCCGCCGACGAACATAGCTAGCGTGCCCAACATGAAAGGTGCGCCCAGAATCGCACCCTGGCCGATTTCCTCGCTCTGCTCAGCCGTGCCTAGGAATATCGCTATCAAGGGGACTATCGTCTCAGGCATCGCCGTCCCGACGGCTGCCAACACGCTCCCGGTGGCCGTCTCTGCGAGACCTAGCTTCATGCCGAGCACTTCGATGCCGTTCGTGAAGATCTCGCAGCTTACAATGATGATGGCCAGTGCAGCTAGCAGCAGCGCAAGAACTTCGAGGTGGACCACGGGTGAAGCACCCGACCAGCCAACAAGCGTGTCCTACTTGAATGATTCCAAAGGACTGCTTTGATGGCATGAAGAAAGAGGCTCCCGCCCATTTGGCCATTGGACAACTGGCCCGAGGCGGGAGAGCCATGCAATGAATATGATCGGACATGCACAGAAAGAACGTCCAGGTTTGCGTGATGAACGAGAAGGATAAGGTGCTGGCTGATGTCCGGTTCCCCTCGAGCTCTGGGGAGATTGACGGGTTCCCAAACTAAGGTCTGGAATCTGCTGGTGAATGCTGCTGGAGGCGAGATGGTGCATCCGGCCCAAGGTCCAGACTGGTTTCCCGGAATCCCAGTCGCTGTATCCCGCCCTATGCTATGCCATCGATCTGAGCGGTTCGGGCAGAGATGGGCATGTTATAACTAGAGGATTGCCAATCTCCATTCCGATTCCAACGAGGGTCAGATGGCAACAGATGCACATTGGCACGCAATCAGTATCGATGATGTGGAGAAGACCCTTATCACCGATGTCGACAACGGCCTGTCTAAGGTTGAGGCTCAAGCTAGGCTCGAGAGGTATGGCCCTAATGTATTGGTGACGGAGAAGAAGGCTTCACCGCTGCGAATACTACTCAAGCAGTTTTCGAATATCTTGATTCTGATCCTAATTGTTGCGACAGCTCTTTCCGCCATGATGGATGAATTGATCGACGCAATTGTGATACTAGTCATAATCGTGTTCGTTGTAGTGCTCGGCTTTCTCCAGGAGTACAGGGCCGAGAGAACTCTTGACGCCCTGAAGAGGATGCTCAGTCAGACATGCACAGTAAGAAGGGAGGGAAGTGATTCTGAACTATCGGTCAGCGAGCTTGTCCCGGGCGACCTCGTGGCCCTGAAAGCAGGCGACAAGGTGCCTGCCGATATGAGAGTCACAATTGCAGTCGACCTGCGCTTAGATGAAGCCTCCTTGACGGGCGAATCGGTTCCCGTTGTCAAGACGCTCGACGTCCTCTCGAGGGACATGCAGGTTGCGGACAGGACAAACATGGTTTTCACCGGGACCACAATCGTGCATGGTCGAGGCAGGGCCTTGGTGGTCGCAACTGGGATGAACACTGAATTCGGCAAGATAGCTGAAGCGCTCAAGAGCGTTGTCAGTGAGAAAACGCCTCTCGAACGGAGGATGAGCGAGATTGGGAGGACCATCAGCGTGTTGGTTCTAGCAATCATCGTGATAGTCGTGTCTGTCGAGCTCGTGGAGGAGTATTTCATATACGGTCATATCGACCCCGCGCTCATCGTCAAGGTTCTGCTATTCGGCATTGCATTGGCAGTCGCCGCGGTCCCTGAGGCGCTCCCCGCGGTCGTGACAGCCAACCTCGCTTTAGGGATGCGTATGATGGCGAAAAACAACGCCCTTATCAGAAAGATGCATGCCGTAGAGACCCTCGGTTGCACGCAAATCATCTGCTCAGACAAGACTGGCACATTGACGAAGGGGGAGATGACCATCAGGCGAGCATATCTCGGTGGGAGTTACTTTGACGTTTCGGGCGCCGGGTACGAGTTGCGTGGAGACGTGTCCATCGATGGGATGCCGCTAGATGATGGCAGTCGCCTCTCGTGTGTGAGATTGGCAATCGCGGCCGCGAGATGCAACGATGCTCGCCTGGAGGAGGTGAATGACAAGGTGGTGGTGAGAGGCGATCCGACCGAGGGCGCGCTGATAGTGTTCGCCGAGAAGCTCGGACTTCGGCGGAACGAGATGAACGATGCATATCGGCGCATCTCGGAGGTGCCGTTCAGCTCAGAGCGGAAGCTCATGACTGTCATCGATTCGACTCCTGAGAACACTCTCTTGGTGAGCATGAAAGGCGCTCCGGAAATGGTGCTTAGATGCTGCACGCGGACATATGCAAGCGGGTCCGAAATCGAGCTGTCCGAGACCGAGGCGAAGCAGATAGTGCAGGCCAACGACGAAATGGCCGCGCGCGGGCTCCGAGTCCTTGCCATCGCAGACAAGCGATTGCCGCAGACAACGTCTCTTGCCAACATGGCATCTGTCGAGAAGGATTTCACGTTTCTCGGCCTGGTGGGAATGATAGACCCTCCGAGACCCGAAGTCAAGGAAGCCATTCAGGTGGTTCACAGTGTTGGTATGAAGACAATCATGATCACTGGCGACCACAAGCTGACGGCGATGGCGATCGCGAAGGAGCTGGGAATAAACGATCCGGACGATATGGCCCTCACGGGAGAGGAACTGGAACGCATTGGCGAAAAGGAATTCGAGAGGATCGTTGAGAAGGTCACCGTCTACGCCCGTGTGTCCCCCTCCCACAAGCTCAGGATAGTCAAGGCCTGGCAGAAAAAGGGTTGCGTTGTTGCGATGACAGGCGATGGGGTGAACGACGCGCCTGCGTTGAAGAGTGCCGACATTGGCATCTCGATGGGTATCACAGGTACTGACGTCACCAAAGAGGCCTCGGACATGGTTCTGGCGGACGACAACTTCGCGACGATCGTGAAGGCGGTTGAGAAAGGTCGGTGGATCTATGACAACATCAAGAAGTACCTCGCGTTCCTCCTCCAGGCAAACCTTGCCGAGATTGCGGTCCTCACCATATGCGCGCTTTTCGTGTTGCGTCTCGCCGGTTTCGAGGGCGATGAAATCCTCCCATTGCTCCCAGTGCATATCCTTTACATCAATCTGGCCACAGATGGTCTTCCAGCCATCGCTCTGAGCTTCAGCCCGCCCGACCCCGACCTTATGCAGCGTCCTCCGCGCAAGAAGAACGAATCGGTCTTCACGAAGGACGTGAAGCTGTTTCTAGTCAGGGCACTGCTTGTCGAGACGCCAATCCTGATCTTCGCGTTCGTCAGCGCACTGCCTGAGGGCATCGATTCAGCGAGGACGAGACTGTTCCTCACATTCGTCTTTGTCGAACTGGCCATGGCCCTCAATTGCCGGTCGCTCAGGTTCACGTTGGCCAGGGCAAGACCCCACAAATGGCTGCTGTTGGCAGTTGCTTGGGAGGCGTTGCTGATAGTGATCATACTAGCAATTGCCCCTGCGAGGGCTGCTCTCCACCTAACTCTCCCGACTCTTGACGACGTCGCATGGATAGTCGTTGGGATGTCGGCCACGTTCATCGTAGTCGAGGCAATGAAGCGCTACGTCGTCCTCGACAGCGAGATGTCGGACAGCGGCAGAGGGAATTGCATACGTGATTCGTAGGATGCGGTGCTCGGCCCCTCGACGGAGACGGGGGATTCTTCGACAAATCTCTCGATCTCGGAAGGTCGCTCGAAGCCTTCGCGACGGAAGGCCCGGACGACGCATCTCGAGGGCGAGGGGTTCGCTGGAGGTGCCTGGCCGACCAAAGACCAAACGAGTCTCCTGGAGGAATGATACCTTGAGAGCCCGCCATGCGACCGGGCCGCATGGGATGTGATCACGACTTGATTAACGGAACTACGCAAGAGAGCATTATCGGGCATGAAAGTGGGCCCTGAAGCCAAAAAGGTGAGGAGTTGGAGCTGCTCTTCTGCTGCTTCCTTTTTGTCCATCGCCGCGAGGGAGGTACTATCAGTCGGACTTGGGGTCCAGCGTGAGCACAGGACACAGAGACAAATGCATCAACATGATTTCACCGGAAACATCCCACATCTAGCATGGCCTCTCCGCATGGCCGACCCTAGATGTCAAGTCCTGATGTCGATTGGTTCGACGAGGCCCACGGTCCGCATCCATATGAGACGACCGTCAATCGTCGTGTCACCAATGTTCAAATCGCTGCAATCTCAGCATTGTCACCAGAGAAAGAACAAAGAGGATGTTCGATGCTGCCATGAGCGTGGATCTGTGCGGGACGGATCCCGAGTCAATTAGGAAGGCGGGAACCGTAGTCAGAAACGGCGGTCTTGTGGCGTTCCCCACGGAGACCGTATATGGACTTGGAGCTGATGCCCTGAACCCAATTGCGGTTGCGCGAATCTTCGAGGCAAAAAACAGGCCGACATTCGACCCGCTGATCGTGCACTTATGTTCCATGGCAGACGTGAAAAGGCTCTGCACTGGGATCGACAGGCGGGCGACGGAGCTGATCAAGGCTTTCTGGCCTGGGCCACTAACGCTGGTGCTCCCCAAGTCGTCAGCCGTTCCGGGGATAGTCACCGCTGGCCTCCCCACTGTGGCTGTCAGGATGCCATCCCATCCTGTTGCTCTAGCGCTAATAAGGGAGTCGAGGACTCCAATCGCCGCCCCCAGCGCGAACATGTTCGGACGGCTTAGCCCGACCTCTGCGTCCCACGTGGCAGAGCAACTGGGGAGCCGAATCGATCTGATAGTGGACGGTGGGAGGTGCCCGCTCGGGATAGAGTCGACCATCGTAGACCTATCGGGAGACCGCGCTAGCATATGTCGCCTCGGCAGCTTGCCAGTCGAGGATATCGAGAAGGTCATAGGCAGGGTGCGAATAACAAAGCCATCGGCGACAAGGCCGCGGGCACCCGGTCAACTGCCCCGACACTATTCGCCCGAGACTCCAATAAGGCTTGTTGTGTCGACACGCCTGGAAAGGGAATTCAAGGGCAAGAAAGGAGTCGGCTATCTCTCGTTCAAACGTCCCCAGAAGGAATTGCCCTACAAGGCTGTCGAAGTTCTTTCGCCCACGGGAGACCTGCGTGAGGCGGCTGCTAATCTGTTCGCCTGCCTTCACAGGCTTGACGAAGCTGGAGTGGACATCATTCTCGCCGAACCGGTTCCGGAAGTGGGACTGGGCAGGGCAATAATGGACCGGCTCAGAAAGGCGAGCGGTAAAGGAACCCTACAACGTCGTTGCTGACCGGACACGGTACAGGGGGGATTGTTTGCGGTAACGTCAACGAGAAGGATGTCCGCCAATAGGGCGGCGTGTGCGAGGATCCGGATTATGGCCCGGAACATGCTGGTGAGTAAAAGTGGATGCTTCACTTATCGGTACAGAATGAATGAGCCTCGAACTCCGTTTCCTTGCCAGCAAGAAATGCTTTCGCCATTCCATCCCCTTGTTCTTCTTTCCCCCCGCACCCGCTATGCACGACGACGCGTTCCTGTGCGATGCTAGGCGTGGTAGGCCGTCACCCACATTGGCCGCGCAGGGCGGGGCTAGTCCGCGCCTTGGGCGCGCCCAGTTTGAACTGGTTCGCCTTCTCCCCATCCCACGGCAAGAGGCTATCCTATCCCTGGAGTCAAGGACACACTAATCAATCTGGCTTGACTCTCAGGAGAGGCCATATCGTGCCGACGTTCATCCCTTTCCAGGATGTCGCCTTTCAGGGGTTTCTACAGAACACAGAGTCCACAAGGATTAAGTACACACAAAAGCTGATTTCGCGGTGATGCTCGGGCTCTTCAAGTGGAGCGGGTTCAAGACCCATTGGCACCTAAGGGTGCTGTACATCTCCACCTTCCTTCTTCGGACGGCTTTCGGCGCGCTTCTCCTGCTCATCGCGATGTATGTCCCGACCTCAGCCGCTGTCGACGTGGGATTGGATCCAGGGATTACCCAGCAGTCCCGGGAGGATTTCGCCACACTGTTGAACGTCGCTATCATAGCAGTTCCATATCCCCTCGCCGAGATGGTCACTGCCAACTACTTCGGGATCCTGAGCGACAGGGTCGGGAGGAAGCCAGTGATTGTAGCAGGGACCGCCTTGGCAGCAGTCATAGTCGGTCTGTACACTCTCTCGAATAATGTCTGGTATCTGGCGTTCATGCACGGGATACACGGAATTGGAGCGGCAGCGACCGTCGCTCCTGCCATCGCCATGATCGCCGATCATGCGAACTCGTGCGACCGCGGGAGACAGATGGGGTGGTTCGACTACTCCACCTTCCTAGGATACATCCTAGGTGCGGTCGTGGGCGGTTTCATGATTGATCTCACCGGTGCAAGGATCGGTTTCGTAATAATCACGGCCTTGCTCATTGAGTCCGCGGCGATGCTCTACGCGCTGGTGAAATCAGAGAGGCCCATCGTGAGAAGCCAGCACTTTGGCGGTCTTGCTGAACTGAAGCGTGTGTTCAAGGTGCGCGAGGTCCGCCTCATGTTCCCGATCTGGCTCATCATCGCGATCCTTTTGGGGCTCGCGATAACCTATCTCCCAAGGATAATGCTCAGTGAGGATGTCAGCGGATCGACCATTGGGATAATGTTCGCAGCCGCGGGGGTCGCCCTCGGACTGCTGCAACCGTTCTGGGGGAAGGTATCCGACATAGTCGGCAGAATCCCGGTCATGGCCTATGGAGTCTTCAGCATATTTGGCATAGTGGTCATGCTCGTCTTCTTCCCGGATGCGGCCTTCGATATCACCGACGAAGGCGTCGATTTCAAGCTGCTCGGGATGATACCACTGGCAATCATGGGCCTAGGCGCGGGAGCGTTCGTCCCCGCAGCTCTTGCGCTCATGGCAGACACATCTGACGTGGAATGCTACGGAGCCACCATGGGACTGTACTCGTTCGCGCTCGGGTTCGGAGCATTCATCGCAGAGGGGATGGGCCTAGGGATAATCATCGCCAGCAGAGGTGAGAGCGCTCCGACTTGGCTGCTCTATTTCGCAGCAGCCCTGATAGGTCTCGCCGTAGTATTGATGGTGTCCTTCTTCATGACAACTATCATAAAGAAGTGCCTGGTGAAGGCCCGAGATGAGGGCCCATGATAGAGGTTGACGGCTCACACGGTGAGGGCGGAGGACAGATACTCCGCACATCCATCGCCTTGTCATCCGTCCTCAACGAGCCAGTGAAGATCATTAACATCCGAGCGAAGAGGTCGACCCCGGGGCTCGCGCCATCGCATGTTACGAGCATCGAGGCCGTGGCCCAGATCGCAGACGCGGAAGTCGATGGACTCTACCACAGGTCCAAAGAGATAATGTTCAAACCTGGGCAGCTTACGGGCGGGGATTATGAATTCGATGTTGGCACCGCAGGAAGCGTCTCACTGGTGGTCCAGAGCTGCTTGTTGCCGGCGATCCTATCCAAATCGCGGACAGGGCTGACGGTCACGGGAGGGACGGATGTAAGGTGGTCTCCACCAATCGATTTCATGAGACTTGTGCATCTCCCCATGCTGCAGAAGTTCGGGCCGACCTTCGACATCGATACATCTGCTCGCGGGTTCTATCCAGAAGGCGGAGGGAAGGTAAGAGTTGAGATATTCCCGGCCACAAAGTTGAGCCCGGCCGTGCTGAACTCTCAAGGCAAGGTAATGTCAATCGAAGGCATCGCATATGCCCAGAACCTACCGGAGCACGTCGTCTCCAGAATGAAACACTCCGCCCTCAAGCGACTCCTGGATTTCAGAGAAGTGAGGATCGAATCTGACCTTAGAAAGGGCCGCAGCACTGGCGCGGGAATCGTGGTATCGGCAAGTTGCGCGAACACTGTGTTGGGCGCATCGGCATTAGGGGCCAAAGGGGTCAAGTCTGAAGTGCTGGGAGAGGATTGCGCGGCTGACCTTCTCGAAACCATCGGGTCCGGCGCGACAGTCGATGAGCATATGCTGGACCAGATACTGCCATACATGGCACTTGCAGGGGCTGGCTCCATAGTGCTCACTGAAGAGCTGACCGATCACGCAAGGACCAACATATGGGTCATCGAGAGATTCCTTGGAAAGAAGTTCGATGTGACACAGAAGGACGGCCTCACGGAGATAAGGACCATCTAGCCGTACATGCTTGGTCTAATGGGTCTCTTCTCACCACTCTGGGTAGTCGTCTGCTTCTGGATCTCCCTTATATGCTCCTCGATCCTCTGAGCCTCCTCGAAAAGAGGCTTTGCGTCAAAGTCTATCCCAAGGAGGAGATCGTCTATGGCCTCGAGGACCAGGGCGGCGGCCTTTGCATCGGGGAAGTCAGGATGGGCCTCGGCCAGAAGGGTAATCACATCGAAATCCCTCTTCCTACCCTCGTTCAGCAGGATGCCAGCGACTCCTGATATCACGCCCTCCTCAAAGGACTGGATACCATGCTGCTTCAGCATCTCGCGTCCCCTAACCGAACTCGCGATGCCGAAGACGACGTCAGAGATATCGGCGCTATCCCTGAGCTCGGGATCCACAACGAGCCCCTCCGGCGAGACAATCATCTTGCATTTCTGAGCTATTGCCCAATCAACGATCGCATTGGAGATCGGCCTTATGAGGTTCGGGGGGGCCTGGAACTCAGATATGAAAGCCACTATCCGGTCCCCGCTCTTCTCCTTCTTCCCCGCGTATATGCGCACTGGGCTGAGAGGGATCGCATCGCGTATGAGAGACACTGTCGGGAAATGGACCGAATCCATGATGCCTATGTGCTCCATCTCCAAGACCTTGATCAGGTAGTTTGCTGCAATGGAACTGACAAGGCCGACGCTGGGGAAACCATCTATGATGGTTGCGCCCCTGAGGTCGACCCGCTTGAACTCGTAGATCTTGATGTCGTTCCTGTCCATCAGCTGCCCAAATGCTATAGTCCACTAATAAGACTTCGGGGACGGCATCGCTTCAACAGTTTCGACATGGTACGCTACATGAACGAAATCCCTGTGCGGCTCTTTCTGGAACCGTAGGTTGAACCTGAGACAACGATTGACTGACTCTGACATCGGCCGGCTGGGTCTGAGCAGCCTAGAATCACACCTGTTCGTAGCCGCCAATCGAAACGGGCAGGTCATGGGAAGGCGATTGAGCACGCATGACCGTCCCTCATCAGCATTCCCCCAGGGCTAGTTTGTTTTTGGCACTGACGGAACCGTTCCGAAAACTTCTTACCCATATTGGTCATGTTTGTCTTCGGTTGCCGTGAGAATCATCATCAACTGCGCCATGTCCGCGGACGGGAAGATAGCCCTCAGGACGCGGAAGCGAACGCACATCTCCTCTGATGAGGACAAGAGGAGAGTCCACAAGCTAAGAAACCAAGCGGACGCCATCTTGGTCGGCATCGAAACCGTCATTGCCGACGACCCGAAACTGACCATCAACGCCAAGTATGTCAGAAACCCGATGAACCCCATCAGGGTAGTCCTCGATTCGAATGGACGAACGCCTCGGAAGGCATTGGTGCTGAACGGTGTGGCAAGGACGATCATTGTCACGAACGAGAAATGCGACAAGGACTTCCCCAATGCCGAGACCATCAGGTGCGGCAAGGAAGAGATCGAACTGAAGAAGCTCATGAAGATCCTCAGCAAGAAGGGAATTGAAACACTGCTGGTCGAAGGGGGGTCCAGGGTGATATGGTCGTTCCTGGATTCCAGGATCGCAGATGAGGTGAACATATTCATCGGCAGCATCGTGATCGGAGGAGAGAAGGCCCCGACAGCTGCGGGAGGAGCCGGAGCTCCGGACGAGAGGTCCATAGTCGCGCTTCGTCTGAAGAGCGTCAAGGCCTTTGGCGGAGGAGTTCTTCTCACGTATGAGGTGATCAAGTGACCGACCCCGTCACCACTCCGAGGTTCGTCGCGGACCACATGCTCGGCTCACTTGCCAGATGGCTCCGGATGATTGGCTATGACACGATCTACGACAAGGGGCTGGATGACAAGCGCATGGCGGAGCTGGCAAGGACCGAGAACAGATTCTTACTGACGAGGGACAAGGAACTGGCGAAAGAGCCAGGGGCATTGCTCCTGGAGCAGGACGACTTGGATTCTCAGCTGAAGGCCACGGGAGCGAAGTTCGGTCTGAAGTACAACGAAGACCTGATCAGGTGCTCCACATGCAACGGAGACCTCCTGCAGCTTCCAAAGGAGGAGGCGAAGGCGGTTGTACCTGAGGGAGCATATGCGGGAAACGACAAATTCTGGAAGTGCTCGAAGTGCGGCAAGGTCTTCTGGAAAGGTTCGCACTGGCTAGGCATTATGGACCGGCTGAAGAAGCTCAGCCTAACTTAGTCTCAGGCGTCTGCTTCTCGCCGCGGAAGTGCTCGCTGATTATCTTCCCGCTGGATGAGTTGACGATCATCGCGCCGCCTTTCCCCTCGACACACCACACCGGAAGGTACACGAGTCCCTTGGGTTCGATAACCATCGTGTCCTTCTGAGACCTCTTCCTCTCGATGATCTCCGAGTGGCCGAAATCTCTGACGGTCTCCGTATGGGACTTGTACTCCTTTGCCACCAGGTCCTGAGCGAGCTCCTTGGCCTTCTCGTAGTCGATCTTCGGCTCACGCTTCGAATACGAGAGATCGATAGTATCTACGAGCTCGAAGCCCCATCTCCAAGTCTCGACATGGCTGGTGAGCGCATTCACGGCGGCTATGCCGGCCTTCTGCTTACCGTTCTCGAGGTTGAGCACGAAGTGGAAAAGATAGTGCGGTACGAGTTCAAGATCGAACTTGTGGCCTTGGATCTCGTGTCTCGCGATGTGCTTCACATCCTCGAGGGTGATGTTTGGCTTGACGATGCGCTCCGACCTCTCCTCTGTGCTCTCGAGGATTACGGGGATTGACTGTTCCGGCGGCTCGGCTAGCTTCTGCGGGAGATCGTCGGAGATGACCTCATCTATGAGGCTCTTGCCCTTGTGGTCGCTGATGGTCTCTAGCTGAAGATTGCCAATCTCGTGCTCGATCTCCTCCCTGCCCCAGTAGTTGACGCCGTTCTTCTGGAGGTATGATTGGATGCCTTCGTCTATCTTCCCAAGAGATGCGACCACCTTTCGTCCGGGGAAGTCTGAGATGTTCCGGACGAAGTCCTCGACGTCTTCAGTCAGCATGTCGCTTGCAGCCATGACCACCACCGAAATGTCCTCGCGGCTCCCGTATAGGTACCCGTCCCTCTCCTCCACGAAGAAGTCCCGGGACTTCAGTATCTTGAGCATGTAATCCTTCAGAGTGGCCAAGCCGGTCCCCGACCCAGATGGCCAGAGCGGAATAAAAGGCTTCTGAGCTGGTGGGGTTCGTTGTCAGAAAGATAGATAGGGCACGTTGACCGTTATTCTGAGTCGGGTTGAACCTGTGCGAGCAAGGCTCTGGATACCTATCGCCATGTTCGTCGCTGGGGTGGCGTTAATCGCAACTGCAGTGGCTACGGGTGAGTCCAATGTGTCGCTAGTCATCGTCTTTCCCGTATTCTCTGGCTCCAGCCTTACTTTCCTGCTTGCGACATTGCTCATCATCTCGAGCTTCATAGTTGGATTCGTCTTAATGGCGATGGACCACGAATGGACGGAGGAACGAGTAGAAGCAGCATCGGAAGGGGTGAGGAGCAGCGCGCCGGTATCAAGGACCGAGTACGGAGGCGTGGTTCTCCTTGGACCGATCCCCATAGCCTTTGGCTCCAACAAGAGAGTGGCACTGATCATGCTGGTGGTCGGAGTCATCCTCGCAATCGTTGTGCTGGTAATACTACTCGCCTACGGCTAGAAGTCTGCGCGCGGCTGTCTCCAATGGCACGCTGTTCGATAGCGCCAGATCCCTGATCTCGGCTACCATCTGGACGTAGACCGAGAAATCCAAGTCGTGTCTTCGGACCGCCCGCCCCAAGGCCTGCTCGAATGTCTCCTTGCGCTGCTGAATCTCAAGCGCTTCTCTGAGGATATCCAGCTGCGACGAGTCCATCGATCACGCCTTCTTGTGCGCCTCGCATATGTCGATGAACGCCTGGAACATCTCGTACCCGTTGTCGGTGTTCTCGACCTCGGGATGGAATTGTAGGCCGTAGAGAGGTTTGGTCTTGTGCTTCATGGCCTGGATCTGGCAGTTGTCAGAATGAGCGAGCGCCACGAAATCTGGCGGCAGCTGGGTGACCTCATCATTGTGCGATTCCCAAGCCACGAACTCCGTCGGCAGGCCCTTGAACATGTCGTCCTCATCGTCCACGGTCACCATCATCTTGCCGAACTCAGGCACCTTCGAAGGACCGGCCTTTCCACCCAGGTGGGTCGCCATGAATTGATGCCCGGCACAGATTCCAAGAATGGGGACACCTGCCTTGTCGATGTATTCCCCGCACTTGCCCATCTTCTCCTGGTCGAGACCGACCCTGGGGGCTCCGCCCGACAGGACTAGGCCGTCCCCCTGGATCTTGTCGAGAGGTGTGCTGTTTGGCACAATCTCACACTCGACGTTGAGATCCCTCAGCACCCTCCATTCCCTGTGGGTCCACTGACCTCCGTTGTCAACGACCAGGATACGCATGATGAGGGGAACGGCCGGGGGATATAAATCATCTGCTGAATGGCCGGGGAGCGACGTCGAACATCAGTCGAACATGACGGAGCCAGCATCCCCGCTTTTCCTTATGAACATATATAAAGACAGGCTAGGAGCGCAGCGAGGATTCTGAAATACTTTCTTCGGAGGGCTCGGCCTTCTGACTTCACTCCCACTCTATTGTCGCCGGGGGTTTGTTGGTTATGTCGTAGACCACCCTGTTGACCTTATCCTTCATGCTATTGACGATCCTGCCGGAGATCGTCTCGAGCACTTCGTGAGGCATCTTCGAGTAGACAGCAGTCATGGCATCTACGGAATCAACTGCCCTCACAGCGATAGTGTAACCGTACGCCCTGATGTCGCCTTGGACTCCGACGCTCTTGACCGGCAAGAGCACAGCGAAGTACTGCCAGGGCAGCTTCATCTTACCCGCCGCGGAGGCCTTCTCGATCTCCTCCTCGACGATGGCACACGCTTCCCGAACGATTGCCACGGATTCGCGCGTCGGTTCGCCCATCACCCTGATTGCGAGAGCGGGTCCCGGAAACGGCTGCTTCTCTGCAACTTCGATCTTCAGCGCACGGCCGACCTTCCGCACCTCGTCCTTGTAGAGGTCCCTCAGCGGCTCGACGAGTTTTAAGTTCATGTCCTTGGGAAGCCCGCCCACGTTGTGGTGAGACTTGATCGTGTCCCTCAGACCACCACCGCTCTCGATCCAGTCGGGGGCAATGGTTCCTTGGACCAGGTACTCTGTCCCGAACTTCTTCGCCTCGCGCTCGAATATCCTGATGAACTTCTCGCCGATAATCTTCCGCTTCGTCTCCGGTTCGATGACTCCCTTCAAGGCCGCAAAGTACTCATCGCTCGCATCGACCACTATATGGTTCACGCCGAGATGCCTGAGCATCTTGTCGACTGACTCCGTCTCGCCCTTCCTCATGAAGCCCGTGTCGACATAGACCGCAAGCAGTCTCTCTCCAAGGGCTTCGCCGACCAGCGCGGCGCACACGGTACTATCGACTCCGCCGGAAGCCGCGATTATCGCCTTTCCGCTGACATCATTCTTGAGCTTCTTGACCTGCTGTTCAATGAACTTCTCTGCGTTGAACATCTAGATCTCAACTTCCTTCGAATCCTGCAAGACGTTGTCTTTCAGCTTCTGCCTGTACTTGACGAGGGAAGCCATCACCTTCTCGTCCTTGAGCGCGAGAATTTCAGCTGCCAGCAGTGCGGCGTTGTCCCCACGGTCAAGGCCGACGCCAGCAACGGGTATCCCGGGAGGCATCTGGACTACAGACAGGATCGAATCGAGGTTCACTGCCCCACTTACCGGTACTCCGATGACTGGCTTGAGCGTCCTGGCAGCAATGACGCCAGGGAGCGCCGCCGACAGGCCAGCGATCGCGATGAAGACCTCAGCATCAGCCTCCGAAACGAGCTTGTCCACCAGCTCTGGCGTCCTGTGCGCGCTGGCGATGCTGACCTTGTACTTCACGCCGAGCTCCTTGAGGATGCTGACTGCCTTCTCGGCCACCTTCAGGTCGCTCTTGCTGCCTAGAACAATCTGGACGCTCATCAGAAAAGGTAGAAGGATAGTTTGTAGAAAAATGTTTGCTAGCTGATCAGGACTTCATGATGGCGACCAAGAAGACCCCGATCGCCGCGAGAGCGCCCAGGACTCCAGCGAGGATGAACAGGAACGCGTCCCATATCACCTTCGACAGGTCGACGTCTATGATGTCGACGCTATCCATGCCCATGACGACCCACAGTATGCCTGCGACAAGGCCGATCACCAGCAACGCAACGCCGATCATCCTGCTCTTTCCGCTGCCGAAGTACGCTGTGAATATGCCCGCCAAGAGCATGAACAGTGCGAACACTAGTATCAGTACTGTCAAGAACTCCATCAGATCCATTTAGTTCACCACTCGAGATTGATGTTTCAGAACTTGATTCCCGTCAGGGTCTTCGTGTCTATCACGCCAGGTATAGAGCGAACCTTGTCAACAACGACCTGGCCCAGGAGGTTGAAATCCTCGGCCTCGATCTTCGCAATCAGGTCATACTCCCCGAAGAGAGGGTGCAGCTCCACTACCTCTTTCACCTTGAGGAGCTCGTTGTAGACCTCATGCTCTTTTGCCGGCGCTGTGCTTATGAGTATAAAACCAACGGCCATCTGGTCTTCACCTTTGAGGAATAAAGGAATCACCCGTCATAAAGCTTTCGGGATGCGGAGGAGCCTCGACCACAATGCTGGAAAAATGACTCCGGCGATTGGCCCGAGCGTCAGACGCACTTCCTGCGGGCAGATCTCCTCTGGACCATGTCCCACGTGGGCAGGATGCTCTGCGCGCCTTCTCCTTCGACGATGAAGGACGCGGTCGATGC
Source organism: Candidatus Thermoplasmatota archaeon (assembly GCA_018814355.1). NCBI lineage: Archaea > Methanobacteriati > Thermoplasmatota > Thermoplasmatota archaeon. The sequence continues at coordinate 21,027 of JAHIZT010000045.1, forward strand.
ACCCACCCAAGCGCACTCCTCAATGGACAAGGACCTGCTCATCCCGGCGTAGAAGCCAGCCCTGAACCCGTCCCCCGCCCCCGTAGTGTCGACCACTCTGTCGGGCTGGATCGTCCCGACCAGCACATCATCGTCCTCGGTCAAGATCCTGCTGCCCTCTCCGCCCCTCGTGTTGATGAGCATCTTGACATACGAAAGAAGCTCGATGTCCTCCTTGAGGTTGAGATAGGACTTCGCGCGTTCGAGCTCTGACGTGTTCACGAAGAGTATGTCGCAGTATTCAAGCATGGGCTTGAAGGTCTCACTTGTGTACACGTAGTGCAGCTCCTGAGCAGGGTCGAATGACACCGTCTTCTTCTTCTTGCGCGCGTGCTTGGCGATCTTGAGGGCGTAACCTGGCCTTCCGGTCCCGATATGAACGAACTTGGCACTGTCCACAGAGTGCGTCCTGACTGGGAGCCTGTCCTGTTCCCTCATAGCTCCCTGGTCAACGAAACCGATCTGGTTGTGGTCCTTGTCTGAGATCATGATGATGAACGGCGTGCGAAAACCCCGGACCTTCACCACGTCGGTCGTGTCTACGCCGCTCTTCCGAAGGGCGACCATGAACTCCTTGGGCAAGTCGTCCCCAACATGGCTTGATAGCGCCGTCTTGACATCGAGCGTCGAGGCGATCCTTGCCATGTTCGCTCCTGTCCCGCCGAAGTGTTCCTGCCTGCCCTTCATCTCGACGCATGTGTTCGGCTGCGGGAACTCATCCGACTTGTATATGATGTCGATAGCCGTGTGACCGTAGACTCCCAAGAAATTGCTGCTGCGCATGTTCCCCCTCGTATTCCCGCCACCGTATCAACTGGTAGCCACTTCAAAATTAGCATGCAGAACATTGTAAGGCCCGACAAGGAGTAGTACTTAGGTCTCCCTAATGGCCAGACGCCGAGAAAGCAGGGCGAGACAGAGGGGTAATCAGGTTCCCTCTTTCCAGCTCCTCACATAGATCTGTTGCTCTTTGGAGAGCTTGTCGATCTTGATCCCCATCGTTTCTAGCTTCAGCTTCGCGACAAAATCGTCCAGATGGTCAGGAACGTCGTATACTTCGGGCTCCAGTGACTGCGCGCTGAAGTCCAGGTATTCGAGACAGAGGGCTTGGATGGCGAAGCTCATGTCCATGATCTCGACCGGGTGCCCCTGACCTGCGGCGAGGTTCACGAGCCTGCCATCGGCCAGAAGGTAGACCTTCCTTCCGTTCTTCAGTTGGTACTCCTCGACGGACTCTCTGACCTTCCTGTGCTTCTTGGAGAGTCTCTCCAGAGCGGCCTTGGATATCTCGTTGTCGAAATGACCTGAGTTTGCGAGAACGCAGCCGTCCTTCATGACCTTGATGTCGCTCGCGGTAACGACGTCCTTACAGCCCGTCGCCGAAACGACGAAGTCCGCGTCCTTGACCGCCTCGGACATAGGCATGACCGCGAAACCGTCCAGCTTCGCCTCGATCGCCCTGATGGGGTCCACTTCGGTTATTGTCACATCGGCGCCCATCCCCTTCGCGCGCATGGCGATGCCTCTGCCGCACCAACCGTAGCCTGCGATGACGAAGTTCTTGCCAGCGATCACGAGGTTCGTAGAATTCATGATGCCGTCCATCGTGGACTGGCCAGTGCCGTACCTGTTGTCGAAAAGGTACTTCATGTAGGCGTCGTTGACGGACATCACGGGGAACTTGAGCGCCCCGTCCTGAGCCATCGCCCTCAGCCTCATTATCCCGGTCGTGGTCTCCTCGTTGGCCCCCTTGACCTTGCTCAGGAGCTCCTTCCTATTGGTATGCAGTAGGAATATCAGATCGGCCCCGTCGTCAATGACGTAGTCAGGCCTCATGTCGAGCACTTTGTTCAGTGAGTCGTAGTAGTCCTTTGTGTTCTGGCCCTTCTTCGCGTACGTCTCGAGTCCGTAGTGCTTGTTCAGGGCCAGTGCGACGGAATCATCAGTCGACAACGGGTTGCAGCTCGTGAGCCGCACCTCGCCCCCGGCTTCCATGATCGTCAATGCCAGTACGGCGGTCTTGGCCTCCGTGTGGAGAGCCATGCCGACCTTCAGGCCGTCGAAGACCTTCTCCTTGACCATCCTGTCCCGGATCCTGCCCGTGACCTTCATGTGGGTCCTCGCCCACTCGATCCTGTTTATGCCCTTCTCGAGCAACTCGTCCTTTGCCATGCTACCGGACGACTAATCGAGGGATGCCCTAATAACAGTTGTTCCGCGACAGCGGCTGGTCCGTCGAACAACATTCAGCGCGCCAGGAATCTTGCCAGATTCTTGGACATCTGGGACGTGATCTTCTTGAGATTCTCGTCTCTCTCGTACGACGACAGCGCGAGCTTCTGGGCCTTCGGGTCGTCTGAGAGGTCCTCGACGTTGCGGATGAGCTCTGGAATCGCCCGTGTGACCTCGTCCACGATCGTTACCGTCGCATTTCTGGCGGTCCTAGACATTGCGTTCAGATCGATGGCTATCGTCTTTTTCTTCATCTTCGCGAGAGCTTCAGCGCGGTCCCCGTCCTCCAGCGGGATCAATACGACGTCGGCCGAGTGGATGCCCTCCCTCGTGCAGAGGCCGCGCATGCTCTCGAGCCCCGGGATAGAGGCGTCTGGAAGAAAGCCGAGAACATCCCGCGCGCCGTTCTTCTCAAGGATCTTCTGTATTCTCGAGACCCGCTGATCGGTCCTGTGGAAGAGCCCGACCTCTATCCTTGCATCAACAGCATGTGACAGGTGCACGACTTCCTTCGGGCAGAGGGCTGCCACGTTGCCATTCACGGATATCACCGGCCTCCTCGCCCTGAGAAGCATAGCCGCGGCGGCCCTCGAAGCGACCCGCGACTCCTTCGTCGTCTTCTCGCCGAGGAGGTAATCGAACATCTCCCCTCTTCCGTGCGCGATGAGCCCCTGAGGGACGACATAGCCCTCCCTGAATCCCTCGACCAACTTCTCTCGGAGGATGAGCGACTCGTACCTCGGATGCGACCTCGGAATGTCGGTCATGTTACCGCCTAGCATGGATGTCCTGTGCTATGTGCACCCCACTGCTTCCCCTGGAGAGTGACCAAACCTTAAATACCTTGAGCAAAACATTATATATAAGATTGAAGATAGACCGAGGGACACAAACTTTAAATATCATTTGGTGAGCCCGTTGCGTCTTCTCGGAGTGGTACAGGATATTTCGCACGACGGGAAGCTCATCGTGAAAGCACGGTTCGCACCTAGGATGAAAGAGATCGTTAGGGACAATTTGAAGAGGGAGGTCGGAAGGGTCTCGAAGATTTTCGGACCGGTTCGATCACCTTACGTCGCAATTGAACCGCAGAGACAACTGAAGACCCTTGCTGCGCTCGGCAAGGAGGTCTACGTCCAACAGGAGAGGGACAATGGCAAAAGTAAGAGAAGAGACTGAACAGGTCGAAAGATGCCCTGAGTGTAACAGCTCTCACCTAGTGAGAGACTACGAACGAGGAGAACTTGTGTGCGAGGACTGCGGAATAGTCCTCGATGACCAGCTCATAGATCAGGGGCCCGAATGGAGGGCATTCGATGTCGAGCAGGGGGAGAAGAGGGCCAGAACCGGCGCTCCGATGACCTACACAATACACGACAAGGGTCTGTCGACAGAGATCTCTTGGAAGAACAAGGACTCGTACGGGAAGAGCATCCCTACGAGGAACAGGGCTCAACTCTACAGGCTGAGGAAGTGGCAGCGCAGGATACGTGTGTCGAACGCGACCGAGAGGAACCTTGCGTTCGCGCTGAGCGAGCTTGACAGGATGGCCTCTTCTATGGGCCTGCCGAGGAACGTCAGGGAGACCGCGGCCATGACCTACAGGAAGGCCGTGAACAAGAACCTGATCAGAGGCAGGAGCATCGAGGGCGTCGTCGCCGCATCGCTCTACGCCGCATGCAGACAGTGCAATGTCCCGAGGACATTGGACGAGGTCGCGAACTCCTCGAGGGTCGGCAGGAAGGAGATCGGCAGGACCTACAGGTTCATGACCCGCGAGCTCAAGCTCAAGCTGATGCCGACGAAGCCTCAGGACTACATCTCGAGGTTCTGCTCGGAACTCAAACTGTCCGGTGAGGTCCAGTCGAAGGCCGCTGAGATCCTGAAGGACGCGGCCAAGAAGGAACTCACATCAGGAAGGGGTCCGACCGGGGTGGCTGCGGCTGCGATCTACATCTCGTCCATCCTGTGCAACGAGCGCAGGACGCAGAGAGAGGTCGCGGACATAGCGGGCGTGACAGAGGTCACCATCAGGAACCGCTACAAAGAGCTCACGGATAAGCTGGGCATCGAGGTCCAGCTCTGACCTAGACGTGGTCTGGTATCCGCAGAAGGAGGCGCTGGCTGCTCCTCCTCAAAACATCTTCCCGCTTCTTATTCCAACCAAAGAAGCATTCTAGCTAAGGCCACCATCGCGATGAAGAAGATCTCGGACGCGACCACATAGGCGAGAATCCTCTGGCCAAGGGTTGTCAACGGAGCCTCGAACTTCCGAGGTTTATCTGGAGCCTTGTCGTGCATCACATACGCTTGAGGATACTGACCCGATCCAGATATCGACGACACCCTCTCACCAGTCAAAATAGGGATTAGAAGACTATTCTACGCTTCGCTAGGAATCACCATAACGGAGCGATAGGCACGGCGACTGTAGAAAGGACACATTTTTATGGCGATGGACCATTTGCCAAACAGAGGGAAATTCCTTGATCAAGATAGGGATCAACGGCTTCGGAAGGATTGGGAGGAACGCCTACAGGGCAGCGCTCGAGCACAGTGGGTTTGGCAAGGATTTTGAAATAGTCGCTGTGAACGATATCGCGCCGATCGATTCGCTCGCATACATGCTGAAGTGGGATTCGGTATACGGAAAGCTGGCTAAAGAGGTCAAGGTCGAGGGAACTTCGATCAACGTCGGTGGGAGGAAGCTCGAGATCACACAGGTCAAAGACCCTGGGGAGATACCCTGGAGAAAGCTAGGCGTCGATGTCGTGGTCGAATCCACAGGCCTGTTCACGGAGAAGGACAAGGCTGCGAAGCATCTCGCGGCAGGAGCGAGGAAGGTCCTCATCTCGGCTCCCGGCAAGGATGTCGATGTCACTCTCGTCCTTGGCGTCAACATGGAGATGTACGACAAGGCGAAGCACAGTGTCATCTCGATGGCGTCATGCACGACCGGCAGCCTGGCACCTCCAGCAAAGGTCCTCAACGACAACTTCGGGATAGAGAAGGGCATGATGACGACAGTCCATGCTTACACCGGAGACCAGAAGCTGATCGATATGCCGCACAAGGACTTCAGACGAGGCA
>JAHIZT010000046.1 GCA_018814355.1 Candidatus Thermoplasmatota archaeon
CAGAAAGGACGGCGTGAGAAGCCTTCCCGCAGACTACGCAGTCGAACCGCACGCGCTCGGGAGAGGCCGCATCGCCGATCCTGAATGATCCATCGGGCAACCGCGTCATGCGCTGCTCTTTGCCCGATGGGTCCACGTACACGAGCTCTCCCTTCCGAGAGATTACCCGGAAGTTCGAAAACCATGGGTTGTAGGATCTGTAATGCCCCTCATATTCCTCTGCACCTTTCGGGGATCTCGTCTTCGAAGTGTTCACGCGACCGTGCTTCTCGTATACATCTTGTCCGTGAAGTATCCTTACTACTTTCCCGTTCTCCCTCTCGAACCGCATCATGAACAGGTCGAAGCTAGGATGGTTGACCAGGAATGCATCGTTTTCGCGTTTCTCCATGGCGAAGTCCTTCTTTCCAACGTTGAGGAAGAGTCTGTCACTGCCCGCCTTCACGCGCAAGCTCCTGCTCCCGCCGTCGAACAGGCCGGAGTATTCTCCTGCGTTCCCCACGCTAGGTTTGTCGGAAAGCCTTGGCACTTCAGGCAGTCTCATCCCAGCAGCCGCCGTCCTCAGGACTGAGAGGGCGAACCGTGCGACATCATCCACTTCAGCCGGATTGCTCACATTTGTGAAAGCTCCGACCCCGAAGCCGTCATCCATATCCATTCGAATCGACGAGGTGTGACCCACCATGCCGCCAGTATGCCCGACGTAGGTGTGCCCATCGGACTCTTCGATGCTTATCCCATAGCCGTAGGCGCCTTTGTGCAGATCGTCATCTGGAAAGATGGCTTTCTGGGTCAGGAGCTTGAACCCCTTATCTGATATCACCATGCCATTCGCACACTTACCCCGGTTCATCAGCATCCGCATGTAGGTGGCCATGTCCGATGGGGTCGAGCATATCGACCCGTCTGCGGTGTCACTCTCGATCCGGGTCGCGCGCACGAGCGGCCCTCCTATCGGCGAAGGCCTGTCGTCGTAGAACGGCAGATAACAGACCGCCAGCCGTTTCCTGATGTCATGAGTGATCGTGGCAACGGAAGTGTTCATGCCCAGCGGGTCGAACACCCTCTCCTGGATGGCCTTGTCGCAGCTCTTGCCGAGAAGCTCCTCGATGACCAGACCAACGACCTTGTATCCCACATTGGAGTAGTAGAAGTGTTCGCCAGGAGACGTCGATGTCTCGGTCTCTGCCAGGGCCAGAACCTCGGGGACCCCGGAGAGCCTGCATTCTGTCCCCATGATTATCCCAGCCGTGTGGGTGAGCAGATGATGAAGGGTGATTGGTTCGAACTTGGATTTCACAGAGAACCAGGGCAGGTATTCGATCACTGGTCGGTGGAGGTCGACCTTGTGCTCGTCATGGAGCTGCATCAGGACGATACTCGCGAAGGATTTGCTGATCGAGCCGATTTCCCACATCGTGTTGGGGCGTACTGGGAACCCTGATTCGATGTCAGAGTAACCATATGTCGATTGTCTCAGGAGTCTCTTCCTGTCAGTGATCGAGACGCCCAGACCAGGAATGTTCCATAAGTCCATCCACTGCTTCACGTACTTGTCGATTCGTTCGAAGGCGGGTCTTAGATTCATAGCAATCACCAGCTAACACTTGAACGCTAGCGTGCGGCCGCCGGGATTTGAACCCGGGTTTGAAGCTTGGGAAGCTTCAGTCCTAACCGCTAGACTACAGCCGCTCCGCGGCGAAAAGGCGCAAAATCGCATTTAAACTTATCCGGCTCAGAGTGTCCCTTTCTCACTGAGCCTCTTTCGTAGAGCCCCTCACTTGACGGTCTCTAGCTGGCTTATTATGTTCCAAATGAGGGTCCTGCCATGCAGGGGGATGTTGGGGTCGTTCGCCAATTCGTCCAAAATCATTATCGCGCTCGCGCTTCTGACGTCCAGGGCCTCGCTCTTTCGCATCAGCCTCTCCTTGGCATCAGATGCTCCTCTCCTGATATTTCTCGGCACGGAGTTGTCGTCAGCTAGCTGGTCCAACACCTCCATGATCTGCCTCAACCTTGTTTCCATGTCTGCCATAATCATCACCTGAGATGAACCTAGCCGCGATTATCGTTCCAGGCCTCCTACTTCTTGGATTCTTCTTCGAGTTCCTTGATCTTGCCCCGCTCCTTGAAGGTGGTCACGACCATGAACGTGCGCGTCTCCTTCACGCCATCTATGTCAGCTACATCGTCCACGATGAACTTCTTCAGAGCGGCGTAGTTCGGGAACCTGGCCTTCGCGATGATGTCCGTGTCGCCAGTGACCAAGAACACGTCCTCGATGTGCTCAAAACTTGCAATCTTCTGTGCCACTTGGTCCGAACCCTTGGTGTCTATCTTGAACGTGACCAGTGCTGCAACCTGCTCTTCGCCGTAGTACGACGATATGACTTCCTCGTACTCCTTCTTGTCCTTATCTTCCATGTCAACGCCCCCTTCTTTGGTGCGTCCAATTCCGCATTTGGTGCCTTCTAAGTGGTGTCAAAAGCTGGCGGATGAACAAGGGCGTTTCGAGCTCCTCCCCAACGGACTTCCTGAACCTGCCGGACCTTAGGGTCACAGCCGGGCCGCCTCGAACTCCTCCTGAAGGTCTATGATGACCTGCTCCAGAATCTCTTCGAGGCTTCCACTTCTGTATTCTCGTATCCCGCCAAGGTCGCTCTGTACTCTAGCAAGGTATGTCGAGTTGCTTTTCAGAAACTCCACGTTGCACAAGGGCTCTTCCATCGGTGTTCACCTTTCTCGGCCTCAGGCACCACCCCAGGCCATGGGTTGCACGGGCGCGCTATACGTGCTCTCGTATTTAGTATTTTCTTATCGCATGATTCTAGTGCCAGCATGTGCCGGACACCTCCGGGTTTGCCCTTTGCCGTGGCAACGATGCGCACACGGCCAAGGATTATATATCGCGCCGGCGGTTTCATGTGTGATGAACTCGGCAGACCAGCTTATAATCATCATGATTAGCTGATTCTTGCTATCAGTGCCGAGTTTGTGATGGAGTCCTTCTGGAGGAGTCTGTTGCGATGATAAAGTACTACAGGGAACCTGAAGGGAAGACCTTCCCGCAGCTGGAGGAGGAGATCCTCCGCGGCTGGGAGGACCAGGGCATCCTCCAGAAGGTGAAAGAGCGGATGAGCGGTGGAGAACCGTTCGTGTTCTGCGAAGGACCTCCGACTGCAAACAGCCGCCCCCACATTGGGCACGCGCTCACGCGCGCTGTCAAGGATGCCTTCCTGAGATACCATGTGATGAACGGTCGCAAGATAGTCCCCTACATAGGCGGATGGGATTGCCACGGTCTGCCGGTCGAGCTCGAGGTCGAGCGCTCGCTCGGCATCCAATCGAAGAGGGACATTGAGGCTCTCGGAGTGGAGAAATTCAACCAGTTCTGCAGGGAGAGCGTGGTCAGGTACATGGCCGAGTGGGAGCAGATGAGTCGGAGGATAGGATACTGGGTCGACTTCGAGAACGCCTATCTGACCATGTCCAACAACTATATCGAGAGCGTCTGGTGGTCTCTGAAGCAGCTGCAGTCGAAAGGCCTACTCACGAAGGGCCACAAAGTCGTGCCGTACTGCCCGCGTTGCGGCACCACTCTGAGCACTCACGAAGTCGCCCTCGGGTTCAAGGAGACCGAAGACCGGTTCATCGTCGTGAAGTTCAGGCTGAAGGGAACGGACATGAGCCTCCTGGTTTGGACCGCCACTCCATGGGCATTGGTGGGCAACGCCCTTTTGGCGGTCGACAGGGACCAGGAGTATGCGGTGTTCGAGCACGCCGGCGAGAAGCTTGTCGTAGCCTCATCCAGGAAGGATTCGTTCGCTCAAGGTGACAGAACCCTGTCAACCGTCCGAGGGGCAGATCTGATCGGCATGGAATACGAGCCCCCGTTCAGGTATCACGAGTTCTCCGGGAAAGGCTTCAGAGTGGTCCACTCGGCCGAGGCGGCGCACGAGGAGGGCACGGGCATCATGAGCGTCTCCCCAGCCTATGGCTCAGCCGATTTCGAAATTGGTGCCTCAGAAGGACTTGAGATATTCGATCCTCTGGATTCCGCCGGAAGGTTCACTGACGTTGTGCCTGGGCTCTCAGGAAGATCTGCCAGGGATTCCGACTCTGAGATCATGCGCGTGCTCGAATCGAAAGGACTGCTCTTCAGGTGGGGATTGCTCAAGCACTCGTATCCGTTTTGCTGGCGATGCGACACCGCCCTCATCTACAAGGCCCTCGATTCGTGGTTCGTCCGGACCTCCGACCAGAAGGCAAGGATCATCGAGCTCAACGAGGAGATTGAGTGGGTCCCCGAGACTTTCAAGCACGGACGGTTCGGGAACTTCCTCGCGGACATCAAGGACTGGGCGATCAGCAGGAGCAGGTATTGGGGCACGCCGTTGCCGATTTGGCGCTGCTCAAACGGGCATGAGATCTGCGTGGGAAGCCGGGAGGAGCTGAGCGAGCTGGCCACCGGTCCGGTCCCCGAAAGTCTGGACCTCCACAGGCCGTTCCTGGACGAAATCACGCTCAGATGCCCTAAGTGCGGGTCGGACATGAAGAGGGAGGAGGCAGTCATCGACTGCTGGTACGACTCTGGTTGTGCTCCCTTTGCCCAGTATCACTACCCCTTCGAGAACACCGAGCAGTTCGACACACACAAGTCGGTTGATTTCATCGCTGAAGGTGTAGACCAGACCCGCGGATGGTTCTACACTCAGCTGGCGCTGGGGTCTCTCCTGTTCGACGAACCCGCTTTCAAGTCAGTTCTCGTCCTCGGCCAGGTCCTTGACGACCAAGGGAAGAAGATCTCCCGCGCATCCGAGAATGTCGTCTATGCCGACGAAGTGTTCTCCAGTGTCGGTGCGGACGCATCCCGACTCTTCTTGCTGGAGAATCCGGTCTGGCAATCCGTCCAGTTCTCCAAGGAGAGAGTGCGGGAGACGATGGTCGGCACGCTCAACACCCTCCTGAATGTCTACGTCTTCTTCGAGTCGAACGCGAACCCCTATGAGTTCAGGATGCAGCACGGCTATGAAAGAACCCATGACCTGGACCGATGGATCGTCTCGCGGTTGCACACAACCACCAAAGAGGCAAGGGCCGGTTTCGAGTCACTCGAGGTCCACAGGACCGTCAGGGCCCTCAGGGGCTTCGTGGACGACCTGAGCAACTGGTATGTCCGGAGGTCAAGGAGGCGTTTCTGGGAGGAGAACGACCCACAGGATAGGCTTTCGGCTCACTGCACCCTGTATGAATGCCTCATGGAGCTGTCGAAGATGATGGCTCCGATCACGCCGTTCATCTCTGACTGGCTGTACAAGAGCCTGATGGGCACGAAGGAAAGCGTCCATCTCGAAGAATACCCGAAGGCTAACGAGAATCTGATCAACGGAACGCTCGAGAGGCAGATGGCCCTGGTCATGACAGCTGTGGAAGCTGGCAGGCTGGCCCGACAGAAGGTCAATGCGAAGCTCCGCCAACCGCTACCAGAAGTTGTGATAGCGGCGGATTCGGACAAGGCCTGGACCCTGCGAAGGTTCGAGAAGATGATCTCCGAGGAGCTCAATGTCAAGAAGGTCGAGTGCCTTGAGAGCAGGGACAAGATGGTTCAGTACGCGGTCCACCCGAACCTCAAGACCCTGGGCCCGAAGCTGAAGGAGGGCGCCGGGGAGGTCTCGAAGCTGTTGTCCAAAGTGAACGAGAACGACCTCGTGAAGCATCTCAGGGAGAAGGGCAAGATTCGTTTAGGCGGGTACGACCTCACTGAGGAGGACGTCATCGTCTCCGAGAAGGAGAAGCCGGGGTTCTCGCATGCTAGCATCGGGGACATACATGTCTATGTCGCATTGGAGGTCACCCAGAACCTCAAGCTCGAAGGCCTGTCCAGAGAGGTAATCAGGCGGGTTCAGCACATGCGAAAGGAGCAGAGGCTCGAGTTCGAGGATCCCGTGGACATCGAGTACTCTGGTCATCCCGACGTGGAGACCGCGATATCCGTTAGCAAGGAGCACATCATGAAGGAGACCCATGCCCGCAGCATCACAAAGAAGGAGTCGCCGGAGGGCGCTCGGAAATGGATCATCAACAAGCTGCAGTTGGATCTCGCCGTCAGGCGCTCCTGATCTTGGTCTTCTTCGGCTCGATGTTCTTCTCCATGATATGAGCGGGTCGGCCGACTCCATAGAAATCCTGAATGGAGGTCTTGACCTCGTACCCCCTTGAGGTATACAGCGAGATGGCTGGTTTGTTCATCACGTCGACCTCGAGGGTGTACTTGGTGAGCCCATGCGACTGAAAGACCTTCTCGCACTCGTCCAGTAGCGCAGAACCGACTCCGCCCCCGCGGTACTTCTTGAGCACGGCTATCGATGCGATCTTGCCTTCCCTGCCAAGGTCCGAGATCATGCACATTGCCGAACCGACAATCTCCTCCTTGTCTATGGCCAAGAGAACGAAGGCGTCGTCTCTGACGACGAATGCGCGGACAGTCTCGGCATTGAACTTCTCGGTCCCAAAGCACTCCTGCTCGATCTCGAGGAGCCCCTCCATGTCCCACTCGTCGGCCGCCCTGACTCTCACGACCAGCATAAGCACCTCCATGAAATATGTCCGTTACGCCTCATCCGAAGGGCTTATATTCAGTGTGTCTCTTCCAGCATCCAGATGGTTTCAGTCAAAGAAGCTTTGTCCAAGGACCGTGTCGGTAAGAAGGTCCAGGTCAATGGATGGATTTACAGGACGCGGAGCAGCGGCGGGATAGTGTTCGCCGTGCTCAGGGATTCGACAGGCATCATCCAGGTCACCGTCAAGAAGGGCACTGTCCCGGACGCGGAGTTCGAGAACGCGACCAAGTCCGGGATAGAGTCATCGGTGATCATCGAGGGCGAGATCGCAGAGGACAAGCGTGCCCCAGGCGGGTTCGAGATAAGGGCGAGTAAGTTCCAGCTCGTTGGCATCTCAGAGGCCTTCCCCATTACAGAGTACCAAAGCACGGAGCTTCTGCTCGACCTGAGGCATCTCTGGATCCGTTCGAGAGAGCAGACGGCCGTGTCCAAGGTGAAGGCCTCGCTCCTCAGAGGAGCCAGGGAGTGGTTCCACGATAACGGCTATACAGAGGTCACTCCGCCCATAATCACCGCCGTTGCGCCGGAGGACAGCACGACATTGTTCCAGATCAAGTACTTTGACAGGATCGCATACCTTTCCCAGAGCGCCCAGTTCTACCTTGAGTCGCTCATCTATTCGCTCGACAAGGTCTATTCGCTCACACCATCGTTCCGGGCGGAGAAGTCCAGGACTCCCAGGCACCTCGCGGAATACTGGCATCTCGAGATGGAGGCCGCATGGATGGGGAACGAGGGAAACATGGCGGTCCAAGAGCAGCTTGTGAGCGCCATGCTGCACAACGCGGTGAGAGAGTGCACAGATGAGCTGAAGCTGCTCAAGCGCGACCCTGCGACCCTGAAGAAGATAGAGCCGCCGTTCGAGCGCATGAAGTACGAAGAGGCCATGGACTTCCTCCAGAAGAAGGGCCACAGCGTCACCTGGGGCAGCGATCTCGGGGCGATAGAAGAGCGCGCGATCACGACCGACAGGGAGATTCCGGTCTTCATCGTGAACTATCCGAAGGAGCTCAAGCCGTTCTATATGAAGGAGAACCCGGACGATCCGAGGACATACGAGAACAGCGACCTGCTTGCGCCTGAGGGCTTCGGCGAGATCATCGGCGGGAGCGAGAGGGAGACGGACATGAACCTGATGATCGAGCGACTAGAGGAGAAAGGCGAGGGCCTCGATAACTATCAGTGGTATCTAGATCTCAGAAAATACGGCTCGGTCCCTCACTCCGGATTCGGACTCGGCCTGGAAAGGATCGTGACATGGGTCTGCAAGCTGGACCACATAAGGGATTCGATCCCGTACCCGCGTACTGTAGCGCGCGTGTACCCGTAGTGATTCTAGTCTCCTGCCATTCTCGTGCAGAATTCCGTGTACAGCTCCGCAGCCCTGACTATCTGAGACACCTCGACGTACTCATCGTTGCAGTGGCAGATGTCGTTACTTCCGGGGCCGCAAATCATCAGGACGTCGTTGGCTGGCTTGAACATGACCATTTCGGTAGCGTAGGGCACCGCGGTGACCTTCGCCTTCGGCCCGATGACGCTTTTCATCGTACGAACTGCGAGCGAATTCGGATCCGTTCCGACCGGGTCGAGCTCATGGATGATCTTCAGGTCGTATCCCTTCTTGCCGATCCTGTCCTTGACCAGCTTGAGAACCCTTTGTGTGTTCATGTGCGGCGGATATCTCACGTCGATTTCCACTTCGCAGCTATCGGGTATGACATTGATCCTTGTGCCTCCCTTGATGGTGTCGATGCACATTGTCATCTTGTCGTTCGGAGTCCTCGATGTTGTGACGATGTCGTCCAGTCTGTATAGCATCCTGAGCATCTTCACGATCGCGTTGTCCCCCAGATGGGGCATGCTTGCGTGGGCCGATACGCCCTTGGTGCTGAGGGTGAAGTGCAGTAGCCCCTTCTCATGAACGACTATGTCGAATTCTGTCGGCTCAGTCACCACGACTGCGGGTGCGCCCTTTATGGTAGGACTCTTCGAAGCCGCGCCCGCACCGATCATTGTGGTCTCCTCATCAGTTGTGAAGCAGAGCGAGAACGGAACATTTGCAGCGACCAGGTTCTCGGCTGCGAGCAGCATGGCCGTGCACCCCCCTTTCATGTCGCACGTTCCTCGGCCATAGACACGATTACCAACACACTGTCCCTCGTCGAACTTCCAGCCCTCACCATGGGGTACGGTGTCGAGATGGCCAGACAGTGCGACTCCGCCCTTTCTGAACTGCGCCACTATCGCGGGGAACCTCTTGTCGCCATAGTACTTCGGCTGCAGTCCGAGCTTCTTCAGCATCGACGACACATAGTCTACCATCGGTCTCATGTCGTCCTCGGACGTGCTCTTCATGAGGACGAGGTCGGTTAGGACCTTCTTCGCCTTCTCCTTCAGAGTATCACCTGCTCTTCACGCCCTTGGCGATTCTCTCGGCGATCCTCACGAGGAGCTTCGACGCGTTCTCCATGTCCTTGATGCTGGCGATCTCGACCGGGGAGTGCGTGTACCTCATGGCGATCCCGATGGGCATCATCAGGCATCCGAAGTCCTGCATGGCGGCGCCGTCGGTCGCTCCGCCTCCGGTGCCGTACTGGAGCGGTATCCTGGCTGCTTTAGCGACCTCCTCCACGAGCCTCCTCATCTTGGGAGATGCGATGGCCTCGTTGTCGAACATCCTCATTGCGGGGCCTCCGCCGATGAGGACCTTCTCGAAAGTCTCGCCCATGCCAGGGCCGTCAGTGGTCGTCATCGTGTCGACTGCGAAGACATAGTCCGGTCTGAGGTTGAACCCGATCACCTTAGCTCCCTTCAACCCTGTTTCCTCTTGGACGCTCCATGCAAAGGTCAGTTTGATCGGCAGCTTGGCGTCCTTCACCTTCTCCAGCACATCAAGTATGATGGCGCACCCCATCCTGTCATCCACAGCGCGAGCGCATATGAGATCCTTCCCGATGTATGTGATATCCTTCTTGAACACCATCGGGTCGAGGACGCGTATCCCGAGCTTCTCAGTCTCCTTCTTGCTCCTCGTCCCGACATCCACCCTGACCTCCTGCCAGGTCATGACCTTCTTGCGGTCGTCGGCATCTGTCATCAAGTGCGGTGGTTTCAGCCCGAGGACACCTGTGACCATCCCTTTCTGGGTCTTGATCTCGACCACCCTTCCGACCAGTGTGCGGTCATCGATCCCGCCGACTTTGCGGATCCTGATGGAGCCGTCTTCCTCTATTTTGGAAACAATCAATCCGAGCTCGTCCATGTGGGCAATCATCACCACCGAAGGTCCCCTGTCCCCCACAGTCACGAGCAGGTCGCCCAAGTTGTCCTCTGTGGCATCGAGACCCATGGCCTCGACCTTCTCCCTGATGCAGTCCCTGATGTCGTCCTCGAACCCGGAGACCCCGGGCACCTTGATCATCTCTTCCAAGAGTTCCTTCACATCAATCCCTCTTTACGAACGGTGGCTTGACGATTTCTGCCGTCACTAGGTTGTCTCTGATCTTGATCTGCAGTTCAGTTGCTGTCTTCGCCGTCGCTAGCGGGACATAGCCCATGGCGATGCCCTTCTTCAGCACTGGCGAGAGGGTCCCGCTCGTGACCGTGCCGATCTGCTTTCCACCAGTCATGATATCATACCCGTGTCTCGGAATCCCTCGTTCCTCCACGAGCATGCACACAAGCTTGTCGTAATCGCCTGCCGCCTTCTGCTGCAGCAGCGGCTGCTTGCCTATGAAATCGTGCTTCCAGTCGATGACCCAGCCGGGCCCGGTCTGGAGCGATGTCTGGGAGCCGTCGAAGTCCGTGCCCGACAGCAACAGGGCCTTCTCGAGCCTCAGGGTGTCTCTCGCGCCGAGTCCGATAGGCTTGAGACCGAACGCCTTTCCCCTCTCGAGAACCGCATTCCAAACCGCTACAGCGTCTGCGTTCTCGCAGACTATCTCAAACCCGTCCTCGCCCGTGTAGCCCGTCCTCGAAACGAGCGCCATGATGCCATTGACTGGGCCGTTCTTCGGTTTCCGGCCTTTCATCAGCACCGTGGTCGGGTTCGTGTCCTTGGTCGTGATCCTGTCCATCCTGACGAACCCGCCCCAGAAGAACTTGAGCGACGAGAGATCGGCCGAGGTCAGCTCTGCAACGACATCCTGTGCCGTTGGTCCCTGGACGGCTATCGTCGCGAGGTCCATCGACATGTCGTAGAACTCCTGCCCGTGCAGATGGCCTTCGACCCACTTCCTAATCTTCGGCGTCGTCGCGGCGTTAGGTACCACGAAGTACTCGTCTTCACCGAGTACCGTGACGATTGTGTCATCCAATATCCTACCTTGGTCGTCGAGTATGTGCGCGTACACGCATCTCCCGACAGGCTGGCCTTGGATGTCGTTAGTGCAGAACGTGTTGACCAGGTTTCCTGCACCCTGACCCCTGATGATGAAGTCGCCCATGTGGGAGACATCGAACGCTCCAGAACGCTCCCTCACAGCCATATGCTCGTCTATTATCGATGTATATTGGGTCGGCATGTCCCAGCCGGCGAACCAGACCATCTTTGCCCCAAGCGCCACGTGCTGGTCGTGCAACGGAGTCTTGTGCATGGGGCCTGCATGACGTCACCTGCCCAAAAGGATTGTCGACGTAAGCGATGTGTACGCGATAGAAACTAGGCGGGCTCATCTGTATTGGTCTATGAGCGTCGTGAAGTCCTTCTCGAGGCTGATGCTCATCGAGGGCTGGTCGATGGCCTCGACATTCCTCTCAAGAAGCGCCAGTTCCTTCTCGCTGAACGCGTTCGGACTTATTGGTATCAGGACGGTCGAGCGGCTCTGCATGACCTGTTCGTTTATGTGCTCGGCGAACCTGAGCACTTGCTGGAACCCGTTGTTGATCACGAGATATTCGAGGCCGTCTATGAGCACGACACACCTCTTGTAGCGCTCGATGAATGATGAGATGACGGTTGCAAGGGTGCCTATGCTCGTCGGGTTGTGGTGGTCCTTGCCCGGGGTGTGGCTGAGCCACAGAATCCGGGTGTCCTTGAGCTCGAACGCCTCCCTCACCTTCTCTGGGAACTGGCGGGTTACGCACAGGCCCGGGACATCATCGGATAGGCTTGATTCGAAGAGCTTGTACGCGAGGAAGGGCTTCCGCTCTTTTACAACATAGCAAAGACCTTCCTGTATGCGGACTAAGTCGTCAGCTGGCTTGTCATCGTCAGTAATAAGCCGCCCCTCCCTTCTAGGCATATGACGGAAGCGATTGTATATAAGGATTCTGACTTAAAGTACAGGTACCGTTCGCAAGATGTTCAACGCCTGACATTCAACATCTGACGCACGCGCTCCTCCAGCACCCTTGCGGGAATGTCCAAGAGGGTTATGACGGTGGTCTTGCCCGATATGCCAGGGCCGCTCTTCTTGGCGCTGACCACTCCCAGCATGTCCAGGTCCTTCATGAGCCCCCAGAAGGCCGTGTGCGCCCTGTGTTTCTCGTCGTATTCTTCGCAGGCCACCTTGTAAGCAGACTCGGCGACCCCCGTGGTTATGTACGCCTTTCCTCTGGAGGCCCTCGCTATGCCCAGCAAGGCGAGCTTCTGGTGAGTGTCAAGACCCACTAGCTTCGACTCAGTGATCGAACTGTACGCCTCCGCCTTGGCAGCGCGGACATGCTCGACCGATATCTTGCCCGCGTTCTCCTCGTCGGCGAGCATCCCGGACTTTTCGAGGATCTCGATCGCAAACCTCGCATCTCCCCACTCCGAGGAGACCTCCGCAACAAGATCGATCGAGTCCTTGTTGATCGCCTCCTCGTGCAGGGCTAGGTCCGCCCTCTGAGAGACAATGTCTCTCAGCTCCTCGACCGAATACCTCCCGAACTCGATGATGTTCGTCCGCTTGAAAGTGCTCGCGCTCGACGCGTCGAGCATCTCGAACACGTTTTTCTGGGAGATGAGCATGAGCGAGACGAGCTCCTTGCTCTCTACCTTCTCCTCGCCGAACCTTGTGAGCTTGTAGATGATGTCCGAACCGGCTTTCTTGAGGAGCATGTCGGCCTCGTCGAGCACGATGACGAGATGCATCTTGCGCTTCTCCAGGTCCTTCCTCAGAATCCTGAGCATCTCCGTGATCGAGAAGCCTCTGTCGGGAAAGTTCGGCTGGAAGTGGTTCACTATGTGCAGGACGGCGCTCGATTCGCTGTTCCTCTGCCTGCAGTTCACGAGCACCCAATCGACCGCCTTCTGCTGCTTCTCGGCATGATCCTTCAGGTCCATGCAGAAGCGCTTGGCGGTGGCGGTCTTTCCCGTGCCCACACTTCCCGTCAGGACGGCGTTTTGGGAGGAGTTGGACTCGACGACTGGCCTGTACAGCATGGCCAGCTTCTTCATCTGTGCTTCCCTGTGGACCAGCTTCTGAGGCACGTAGTCGAAAGACAGTGTGCGCTGGTCCTTGAAAACGCTCTTCCCTATTGTGTCCCACATCGGCTTCAGCTTCTGGATTCCGAGCGGCTATCGGCACGGTTGGTTTTAAAAGATTCGTGTGATGTCAGCGAAACACCTCATGTCAAGCAAAACGATTTAAGCTATAAATGCGGTCGATGGCCGGGTAGACAATGGCATCGGATGATGACATCATAAGCTCCGTCTTGAAGGGGACAAAGACAATGCTAAGCTCCGAGACGCTCCTCCTCGAGGCCATCCAGGATCTGGTCAAGGACGAGGTCAAGAGGACGATCAGGGATAAGCTGGATGCGAACCCGGAGCTGAAGAAGGAGCTCAAGGCGGCTATCCAGGACCTGATGGAGGCCAAAGTGCACGAGGCTTATGCTGTGCTCAAGATCGGCAAGGTCGGCGCCAAGATCGGTATCGAGATGGTGCCCCCCAAGCTCAGGAAAGAGATCGGGCAAGAGCTCGTGTCGATGTTCGAGAAGGAAGTTAACAGGATGCTCGAGCAGACCTAGGGCTGCAGCTCACATTCGACTTCGAACTGGTTCTGCGCGAACCATGGTCTTCTTCTAGTTCAGTCTTGTTTAAAGGAGACTCTGGAAGAGGTTTGAAAAAGAAGGATGGGGGGTTACCCGAACAGAGCGCTGAGACCCGCTGCGGCCTCGGCCTCCGAGACTCCCTTCTCCTCTTTCTTCTCCTCTTTCTTGTCATCCTTCTTGTCGGATGGTCCTGCTGCTGGTGCGGCTGCGACTGGCGCTGCCACCGCTGTGGCTATCGCCTCGTCGATGTTGACGCCGTCCA
Organism: Candidatus Thermoplasmatota archaeon; assembly: GCA_018814355.1. Lineage (NCBI taxonomy): Archaea > Methanobacteriati > Thermoplasmatota > Thermoplasmatota archaeon. The sequence goes on from JAHIZT010000046.1 coordinate 13,864, forward strand.
GGGCCGCAATGAGCGCCTTGACGCGGGCGGCATCCACGCTGACGCCGGCTGCCTTCAAGACACTCGTCAATCCCTCTTCCGTCACGGGCTTCTTCGCCGCGTGCAGGACCATCGCGCTGTATACATATTCCATTCTTCTGCCTCCTTACATCGGTTATCCGAACAGTGCTCCCAGGCCGGCCGCTGCCTCTTCCTCGGAGACCTTCTCTTCCTTCTTCTCCTCTTTCTTGGCTTCCTTCCCCTCTCCGCCCTTGTCCTTGTCCGGTTTCGGCGCGTTGCTCAAGGCTCCCTTGAGCTCGTCGTCAAGTGCGGCCGGTACCTTGGATGCCAGAGATAGCATCTGGGCGTTTGCCTTCGCGAGCATGAGTCCGATGGTTTCCTTGTTCGCGATCTCCGCGTTCACCGCGAGGTTGATCGCCTTGTAGTGAGCGTTCGCGAGCATCGGCCTGATGGACTGTTTTGTCGGGTACGAGATGAATACTGCAAGGTTCATCGCGCCTGCGGCTGCAGCGTTCATCCGGTCAAGTATCTGGACAAAATCGACCGCGAGCACGTCCCTCTTGTATATCATGCCGTCCTCGTAGGCGGCGTGAAGGTCAAGGCCGACCGTGAGCGGGAAAATCTCGAGCTTGGAGAGGACGAGAGCGACATCCCTCGGTATCTTGTCGCCCTTCTTGACGACAACCTTGTCTTTCTTGATGACGACCTTGCCCTGTTCGATAGCGGCGGGCAGACCCGCCTTCTGCAGCTCGCCCACGACCGGGCCTGGCTTGAACGGCGTATCGCCGGCCTTGATCTCGATGTCGTCCGGGGAGATCTCGCCCCCTCTCGCGGGCATCTTCGTCTTGGTCGAATCTAGCTGCTTGAACAGTCTGAACGGATTGAGGTCGGAGGTGACTATCGCACACTGGCCATCGATGCTCTCCGCCAGCATCTCAAGCCCTTTCTTTTCCTTGCCTGCCTGCTTCAGGGCGATCTTGAGCAGTGTGTTCTTGAGCATTACGATATCTGCCTTGCCCCTGAGGTTCGTCCTCATGGTCTGGAAGGCGGGTGCGGGGACGCCGTGCACATCTATCACGCCGACAACCCTGCTCTTGGTGATGAGCTTCGTGAGATCCGCCACGGCCTCCTTCTTCCACGGGGCTATGTGTGCGGTCATCTTACATCACCTTGTATGAAGGGCCCATAGTGGTTTTGACATAGGCCGACTGGATGTTGTTCTTGCCCCTCTCGAGCTTGGTCATGAGCCTCTTCAGGACTGCATCGAGGTTCTCCGCCAGCTTCTCAGGGGACATGTCCTTAGTGCCGATCGCTAGGTGGAATGTCTTCTTGTCTCTCGTCCTCACAGTGACGCTGCTCCGCAGCTTCTCGATTGCCGCCTTCGGGTCCGAGCCCGGCGGTATCGGCTTCGGCATCTTGCCCCTCGGGCCTAGGACGACACCGAGGCGCTTACCGATCGTGGGCATGAGCGGTGCCTCTGCGAGGAAGAAGTCTCCTCCGCGTGCGAATTTCCTGGCCTTCGCCTTGTCAGATGCGAGCGCCTCGATCTCCTCCGGCTGTATGATGAGGTCGGCCAAGCCCTTCGCCTTCACGGCCATCTCGGAGCTTCCGAAGACGCCGATTCTGATGGGCTTGCCTCGGCCGTTCGGGAGTATGATCTCCTCCTGAAGCCTGTTCTTCGGGTTGGTCAGGTCGATATCCTTGAGGTTGATAGCGAGTTCAACTGACTCCAAAAACTTCCTCTGCTTCGACTCGGCTTGAAGCTTCTTGATTACGTCGACGAGGTGTTGGTCTACCAATTTGTGATCCCTCCGGTGTAGTACATGCGAGCGCGTGGCTCTCCTACATGCCTAGGGAAGTGAGCGAATGCAGAAGGGGTTTATAATGCTTTGGAGGCTGTCGCACGACCGTCTGGACGGGCCTACGGGAGAAGATATCTCAATGCAGCTATGGCAACATGTATGCAAACAATTTAACGGTAACGATGTTATTCGCGACGTTGCTGGGAGATAGTTCATGGTCAGGAGGATTGTCATCGTCGGCGGCGGGTGTGGTGGAGCCACGGCTGCGCAGTTCGCGAGGAAGACGGATAGGACATCTGAGATAACTATTATCGAGAGGGAATCCTATCCGCAGTATTCCCGGTGTGGCCTTCCGTACGCCATCTCAGGCATCATTCCCGAGCTCACGAACCTTATAGAAGCGCCTGAGGAGAGGCTGAAGAAGAGTAGAATCAACATCCTTCTCGGCAGCAGCGCGACCTCGGTGGACAAGGAGAAGAAGATCGTCCATGTCCAGACCCCGGACAAGAAACTCGAGCTGCCCTACGATTCACTCATACTGGCCACTGGTGCGAAGGCCGTCGTCCCTCCGATCAAGGGAGTCTCCAAGGAGGGGAAGCCTGAAGAGCTCAAGCAAGGAGTCTTCGTTCTGAGGACCATCGAGGATGCGAGAGGGATCCAGTCCATTGGCCACAAGGGTAAGCGCGCAGTCGTGATAGGCGCCGGTCTTGTCGGACTCGAAGTGGCGGAGGCGTTGATGGTCAGAGGTTGCAGGGTCACTATCATCGAGTACCTTCCGAACTGCATACTCGCTATGGTCGACGATGATATGGCACAGATGATGGCCGATGCGATCGCGAAGCACGGCGTCAAGATGTTCACCGAGTTCCAGGTCACCGAGCTCCTCGGGGATGGGAAGGCTAACGGTGTCGTGGCAAAGGACAGAAAGACTGGCGAGGAGCGGGAGTTCTACGCGGACCTCATAGTCGTCGCAACTGGTCAGCGCGGCGAGACGGAGCTGGCTAAGCAGCTAGGATGTAGCGTTGGTGTGACGAAGCAGATCGTCGTGGACGACCGGTGCATGACCTGCGAGAAGGATGTGTACGCAGTTGGCGACTGCACTGAGTACCCTGACCTCGTCACTGGCAAGCCGGTAGTTAGCGGCCTCGGGACCATTGCAGTCAAGATGGCGATGGTCGCAGGAGTGAATGCAGCGGGCGGAGAGGACCACCTGCCAAAGGGGTTCCTGCTTACGCGAGCGACAGAACCGTTCGGATGCCAGGTCGCTGCGGTCGGCCCCACAACTCCTCAACTGGAGGCCTTCGGGATCAAGCCGCTGGTCGGTAAGGTGAGGTCGTTCACGCTTCCTGACTATTACCCCGGAAGAAAGGAGATTTACGTCAAGGTCCTCGCCCACCCGGTGACCGGCAGGATACTGGGCGCGCAGATCGTCGGTGAGGAGCGCGTCCACATGAGGATAAACGCGTTTGCAGTGGCAATCCAGGCGGGGATGACCGTCGGTGACCTGTCCAAGGTGGAGACCGCCTACTGTCCTCCTGCCGCGCCAACCGTCGACCCGATAACCATCGCATGCGAGGCCGCGAAGCTCAAGCTGGCTAGGGGTGTAGTACTCCGCTGATGTCAATAGCTGAAATGGCGAGCAAGTGCCCGAACTGCGGTGCTGAGAACCCGGAGAACGCTTACTATTGCGGCTGGTGTGCTGCGAGTCTGCGAGAAGAACCTCCTGTCGAGGAGCCTACCCAGGAGATGATTTCTCAGGTAGCTGCGCTGACTCAGACCGCCGTGGTGAGGAGCGCGGTTCTCAAAGTCCATCGCACCACATTGATTTGGTCTGGGCTCATGGCGCTATTGACCGCCCCATCGCTCTTCGACGAAGACAAGGATGTGTATGTATTGAAGGCTTCCTTCTTCCTGTTCCTGTCCTTGTTCTTCATTGGGCTCTATTACCTCCGGACGGGTGTGGCCGACAAGTACCTTCGGTTCATCAGGCATAGGGATTTCGTCGGGAAGCTGCTGGCTGAGACAAAAGGTTACAATGCGGTCCTGGCTCCTCAAGGCCTCGCGGCCGTTCTTGTAACTCTGGCGTTTGAGATGATGCTTGGGGTCGATTGGTCGGATCCTGTCTCGCTGGTCTTGTATGCGGCACTGCCTGTAATATTCGCTGCATTGTTCGGAGCCATCATACTCAGATCGAGGATCACTATTGAACCCGCCGGCATATGCACAGGGAACCCCAATGGGCCAATGAGGCCCTTCATCCCCTTCGAAAGCATCGAGCACATCGCGGTCTCAAACCGCATGCTAACGGTAAGACTCAACAGGCAGTCTCCTTGGAACATCTTCACTAGGAGACTGATTGTCCGCGGGGATGTGGCTCCGCTCGCCTCAGTCCTGAAACGAGAGCTGCCCCCGAGCAAGCTATCGATTGAAGGATCCATAGACACGATCTCTGTTACGACTCCCACCCAGACATGCCCTCAGTGTGGCGAAGAGTATCTGGTATCCGAGAACGCATGTCCAAAGTGCGGAACCGAAATACCAAGCACAGGCTATCTGTATGTTAGTGGAAACCTCAGCCAGCGTCCGATCTACGCCGGGATCGCGCTAATCGTTGCGGCATTTTTCCTGGCTCTTACAGGGTTCATCTTCATCGTCATGGAGGACGCAATCGTCGACGTCTACGGCAGCAGCCCAGGCATTTTCGGCTTTTGCGGGTCGATCGAGTGGCTTCTTGCTGTCATCGCGCTGTTCGGGGGCCTCTCGGCCATGGCTAGAAGACACTATGGTATGGCGAGGGCAGGAGCAGCAGCTGCGATAATCGGCATCGGAGGCCTTGTATCCTTGGTCCTGGGATTTGCGGCCTTGTTCTGGCTCAAGAAGTCGTCAGATGAGTTCGAAAAGAGTAGCTGATCAGAACAATCCTTGGTAGCCGCCCTTCTCTATCTCCTTGATGATTGCCTTGGGGTCCTTGCCGTCGACCGTGACGCCCATCGAGACGCACGTGCCGACGACCTCCTTGAACCTGGCCTTCTTGTCCTTGCCGAGCATCGAGTCCTTCTTCATCTCGGATATCTTCTGGACCTGCTCGACGGTGAGGTTGCCGACCTTGGTGGCCTTCGGGCTCCCGCTGCCCTTCTCGATCTTGATTTCCTTGAGTATAAGCGCAGACACCGGAGGCGTGCCGACCTTGATCTCGAACGCCTTCGTCTTGGAATCCACCAGAAGTGTCACAGGGACCTTCATGCCCGTGAATGCCTTGGTCTTCTCGTTTATCGCGTTCACGACCTGGATGACGTTGACCCCCATCGGACCCAGTGCAGGACCAAGGGGCGGGCCAGGTGTGGCCTTTCCGCCGTCGACCAGGACTTCGAGTTTCTCTGCCATTGTGTTCATCTCTCCTTCTCAAGGACTCTGACGTGATCTCCTCTGATCGTAACAGGTATGGGCACCATCGCCTCGAACAGCTCGACCGTGATCTCCTCTTTGTTCTCGTCGATCTGCTGGACCCTCGCCTTCTCACCCTTGAACGGGCCCGCGATGAGCTCCACAATGTCGCCCTCGACGATGCCCGACACTATGGGCTTCGGGGTCAGGAAGTGCTCTATCTCCGCGAAGCTCGTCTCGCCCTTCACGATGCCCCTAGTCCTCCGGACACCCTTGACCAGGTCCCGGAGACTGTCCGTGTTCATCGCCTCGACGAACACATAACCTCTGATCGTTGCCGGAGAGAGTATGGCGAACACGCCCGACGGCTTCGGCTTCGCCCTGCTGGCGATCGAGTCAGCCACGGTCTTCTCGTGGCCTATCGAGGTCTTGACAGCGAGCATCGACTGCCTCGCGGTCGCCTGCAAGGTCGCTACATCATTCATGCTCGGGTTCTCTTTGAGGCTCGCGTTGACGAGCACGGTGATCTTATCGCCGTACCTCGCGCCTGTCGGTGATGTGATCTTGAGAGTGAACGACTTCTCCTGGCCGGGCATGATCTCGAACGTGCGTTCGGTGGTCTGATCAGCCGATGGAGTGTTCTCCCACACGACACCGACCGCGTCCATGAGCTTCACGAACCACTCAGGCGCTCCCTCTTCGGTGGCCGCGAACAGCGTGTCCACCTTGACTACCAGTGTGTGAGGCTGCCCATCATCCGGCATCTTCAAGTCAAGCTCGAACTCGGAGGAATCGCCTGACGCCATCATCCTCTTCGTCTCGCCCTGAATCGTGAACTGCAGGTCCTTCGGTCCCGCAGCTGGAGCCCTGACTTCCTTCTTCGGCTCTTCCTTCTTCTTCGGTTGAATGTCGAAAAGTCCCAATCAAATCCCTCGTGTGTTGATCCGCATCTTGCCAGGAATCACTTGAACGCGTTTATCAGATACTTCGAACCGTACTCGAAGATCCAGTATATCAGGAACCCCAGTCCGCCCAACATCAGCAGGCCTATCGACGTTATCTGGGTCGTCCTGATGTACTCGTCCCCCGTGGGCTTACGGGCCATCTTGATGACTCTGCCGTACCTGCCCTTGCCCACGTGCTTCGTCTTCTCCTCGATCTTCCTCTGAAGATCCCAGGACTTGTCCACTATGTCTTTCATCTCGGGCATTGCGTTCCGTTCCTAGTACCATAACTACTTAATAAAGTCTAGGCCCAAGTCCCTGGCCTTCTTCTCCTTCGACGGACCCAGTATGTGCTTGGACCTGACCCCTGTAATGACCACCATCACTCTTATGGTCTTGTCAAGAGTCTCGTCTATCGCGGCGCCCCAGATTATCCTCGCTCCGGAGCTGATCTTGGACTGTATGACCTCGGCCACCTGCTGCGCCTCCGTGACGGTCATGGACGGCCCTCCTGTGACGTTCACAAGGGCGGCAGTCGCGGCGCTGATATCCATCTCGATGAGCGGTGAGTTGATGGCCTCGTTGACCGCGGCAACGGCCGCGTCGTCATCATCCGATTCCCCGAGCCCTATCATGGCGACGCCTCCGGACTTCATGATCGTCTTGATGTCGTTGAAGTCCAGGTTGACTAGCCCGGGTTTCGTGACGACCTCGATAATGCCCTTGATCGAGCGCATGAGCACCTCGTCAGCCACTTTGAACGCGGCGTTGACCGACAGCTTCGGAACGATGTCCAGCAAGCGGTCATTCGGTATCACGATGACAGTGTCAGCTACCGTCCTGAGCCTCTCAAGACCCCACTCAGCGTTCTCAGCTCTGACCGCTCCTTCTGCCGCGAAGGGCCATGTGCAGATTGCGATCGTGAGAGCCCCTTGCTCCTTCGCAATCTGTGCCATGAACGGAGCCGATCCAGTGCCAGTACCTCCTCCCAGGCCGCATGTGATGAACACGATGTCAGCGTCCTTGAGTGCCGCCTTGAGCTCCTCCTCGGCTTCCCTGGCAGCCTCCTCGCCGACCTGCGGAAGCGCACCTGCACCGAGCCCGCGCGTGACGCGCCTGCCCAGCAGGATCTTGTGTGGAGCCCTCGTCATGAGCAAGTGCTGAGCGTCAGTGTTGGCAGCATACAGCTCAGCGCCGATGATGCCAGCCTCTGCCAGTCTGTTGACGGTGTTCGACCCGCCGCCACCGCACCCGATGATCTTGATGTTTGTCTTGAGACCCTGCAGTATCCTCTGCAGCTCCTCATCTTCGGCCGTCATTGACCGGAACGTCTCTAGTGCCTTCTTCTGCTGCTCTTCATCGGCAGCGGATATGATGCTATCGACGAGGGACTTCATTCGTGTCGAGCCTCCGAGAATGTTTCAACCTAATGTGACAAAGCACAGCGGTGAGCCCAGCTCACCGACTGAGAGCACCGTAGCTGATTAGGTGTCTTAATAGTTTCGGCCAGTATCTGGACGGGCTCTTAGCGGACCAGGTCGACCTCGCCAACGCCTCTGTACCTCTTCTCCGTCTGAGGCTTTCCGAGGATCTGCTTCGACTTCACCCCGGTCGCTACGATCATGACCCTTACGGTCTTGTCCATTGCAGGGTCGATTGCAGCTCCCCAGATTATCCTGGCGTTCGGTCCGACTCTTGCTTGGATCTCCTCGGCAGCCTTCTCCGCCTCAGAGATGGTCATGTCGGTTCCGCCGATGACATCCACGAGCACTCCGCTAGCCTCGCTGATATCGACCTCGAGCAACGGGGAGTTGAGCGCCTGGTCAATCGCTTCCTGAATCCTTTCTTCACCGGGGGCATCAGACTCGCCGAGTCCGATCATCGCAACGCCTGCTCCCTTCATGATAGTCTTGATATCGTTGAAATCCAGGTTGACGAGCCCTGGCCTGGTGATGACCTCGGTCAGTCCCTTTATGGACCTCATTAGGACCTCGTCCGCGACCTTGAATGCCGCGTTCAGAGACAGCCTCGGGACGACCTCGAGCAGCTTGTCGTTCGGAATTATCACCACTGTGTCAGCAGCGTCCCTCAACCTCTCTAGTCCCCACTCGGCGTTTTCCATCCTCATCTTGCCTTCGCCGCGGAATGGCAGAGTGGCGACCGCGATCGTGAGTGCACCCATCTCCTTGGCGATCTTGGCAACGACGCCTGCGCCGCCAGTCCCTGTGCCTCCGCCCAGGCCGCAAGTCACGAAACAGATGTGAGTGTCAACCAGGATCTTCTTCAGCTCCTCTTCGGCTTCTCTTGCGGCCTCCTCGCCGATCTGAGGCAAAGCGCCCGCACCAAGCCCTCTGGTGACTCTCCTTCCGAGGAGTATCTTGTGCGGTGCGTGAAGTGTGAGCAGGTGCTGCGCATCTGTGTTCGCAGCGTACAGCTCTGCGCCGATGATTCCCTCGTCATAGATTCGTGCGATAGTGTTCGTGCCGCCGCCGCCAACGCCTATGATCTTGATGTTTGTCTTCAGGCTCCTCAGTATCTGCTCAAGCTCGGCATCGACGCGCTGGTCGGCGCCGAGTGCTGCGGCTTGAGCCATGCTGGCTCCTTCGGTTTCTTCACGGGCAAGTGCGTCTTCGACTAGGGATCTCATCATTTTGGGTCACCTTGGGGGACGTGTTGGTGGACACTCTTCCTACTCGCTGGAAGTGCATCCCTCACGCGCGCGTCGCGTGTGCATATTAAATCAAAGTGTGAGTATAAAATGGTTTGGTAAAGCCTGTCGGAGGGTTATCTCTCACGGGGAATTGGGCAATTTTCTTCTCGTTCCACGGGGATACGGGGGCGTGAAGGTCCGAGCGCACGTCTTCTTCGAAGGATCGGTCCAGGGCGTCTTCTTCAGGGCGAACACGAAGAAATGCGCGGACGCTCTCAGGCTCACTGGATGGGTCAAGAACACCTATGACGGACGAGTAGAAGCCGTGTTCGAGGGCGAGGAGGAGAAGGTGCACCAGGCGATTGAATGGTGCGCCTCAAAACAACCACATGCTAAGGTCGACAACAAACATGTCGATATCTCAGAAGCCAAGGGCGAATTCGAGGAATTCATCATACGCTATTGACCGAACGCATCCCCGTAGGTGTCGAGCGGGTTGTCGTGGTGGATCTTGTACGCCTGCTCTTCCGTCATTAGCCCTTGTCGCAGGAAATTGTTGGTTCTCTTGGGGACCGTTGCGATGGCGAGTACGGCTCCAGGTCTTCTCGGGTCGTCCAGGAAGTCCGTCTCCATCAGGAATCTCGTTCCTTTCCTCAGCGCGTCCTTGATCGCATTCTTCCCAGCGAGTACCGATGGCATCAAGCCGAAGTTCTCCTCGGGTCGGATCAGAGGCGGTGCATAGTGCTTCACGACTTTGCATCTCTCGAGCCCGGCCTTGTCCGCCATCTCAGCGAGCTCCTTCATGGAGGCCGTGGTCGCACTCTCCGTGTGAAGCACGATAGCGCATCCGACTTCTCTTGACAGTCTCATCGCGTGCATCAGAATATCGTTCGATGCTCGCCAAACCTCGGTCGTGACGGGGAAGTGCGGTCTTCCCACTTCGCCTATTGCGAGCGCCCTTCCTTCCTTGACGTACTCGGCGGCGATGTCCATGCCTGCGAGCATGATCTCCTTTGCGCTCTCCAGCCCGTGGAGCTTCTCGAGCTCCAAGATCTCTGCGGGATAGGGCCCAACGGTCGCGTACGCCTTCACCCCAGTTATCCTGTTGACTCGATCTTTGAGCGATATGGTCAGGTCGAAGCTCGTCCGGAAGTCGGCCGCCGACTTGACCGGGACCTCTTCATATGGGAGGTGGGAGATGATTACGTGCGTTCCGCCATGTTGTTCGAACTCCCTTACGGAATCGACGTTGTGTCCCCTGAATGGTTCGAGGTGCAAGTGGTTGTCTAGGATGGGAAGCGACATGGGTGCGACCGGCTCACCTCAATAGGCTGGCAGCCTTGAGCTCCTCTGTGATCTTGTCCACCGCAGTCTCGACATCCTCGGGCTTCTTTGCACCAGTACAGACCATCTTGCCGCTTCCGAAAAGCAGGATGACGACCTTCGGTTTGTCGAGCCTGTAGACCAGACCAGGGAACTGCTCAGGCTCGTACTCGACCTTCTCCAGTCCAAGGCTGATTGCGATTGCGTTGAGATTGATCCGAGCGCCCAAGTCGCTGCACGCGACTATGTTCTGAACCTCTATCTTGGGCTCTCCCTTGATCGTAATGCCCGCTGCCTCGATCTGCTTAGCGACCTTGCTTATCGCGATCTTCACCTGCTCCAGGCTCTTGGCACCTGTGCAGACTACCTTTCCGCTCCTGAAAAGCAGCGTCGCGGTCTTCGGTTCCTTCAGCCTGTAGACTAGGCCGGGGAACTGCTCCGGCTCATACTCCGCGCCGTCCAGCGCGAGCGCGATCGCCTGCAGATCCAACTCACTTCCTAGAGATGTCGAAGCGACAACATTCTCTATCTTGATGACTGCCATACTATCTCCCCCCGGCGCTTTCTGTATTTAAATAGGCATTTAAAAAGGTTTCTTGGTTTTCCTTCATTTCTAGTGGAACTTTCCATGCTAGCTGGCTTCTGTTCCTGCCGAACTCGGATGGAGAAAATCGGCGCGCTTATCGAGAGCCCGCGTAATCTCGCTTCACGCTGGGCTCTTGTTCGCGAATTGCCGTACGCATCTTCGGAGCAGGCAGACATGCGCGGGATTTTATCGAAGATTGGTCTTCTCTCAATCTCCCACTCTCAAATAGTCAGTACGCGATTCCCGAGCGGGGGAGGAATTTGAGAATCTCTGCATCGAAGATTTGTGTGCTAGGAGTCTGTGCGTTCCTCGCGCTCGGAGCCTTTTCATTCTCAGGCTCGGCGGGAGGACAGGGAGCGAAGTGGACCTTCGCCATCTACATGTGTTCGGACAACGACCTCGACGAGTGGGGCGTCGTGAACACGGAGTGGCTGATGGAAGCGCCGACCAGCAAGAAAGTCAACATCGTCGTGCTCTGGGACACTTCGACAGGACCGGCGAAGCTGTTCAAGATCACGCACGACAAGATGACCGAGATCACCGACTTCGCGCTCGACGGCAAGGAAGTCAACATGGGTGATCCGGCCGTGTTGGTCGCGTTCGTGGACTACATCAATATGAAATTCAAGGCCACCAACGTCCTGGTCGACCTCTGGGACCACGGAGACGACTTCAGAGGAATTTGCTATGACTACAACACCGGGACGGGTTCGGATTTCGATCTCTTGAGTCACCAAGAAATCGGGACCGCGCTCGCAGGAAAGCGTGTCAACATCATCGCAGGTGACGGGTGCGGCATCGGAGTGGTAGAGGCCGCGTACGAGTATGTCGTGCGAGGAGTGACGGCTGAGTGGTTCGTCGCCAACGAGAACTATGTTCCTCTCCAGGGCTTCCCGTATGACGTGATCGCCAAGGACCTGGTCGCGAACCCGGACATGACACCTGAGCAGTTGTCAGAGGACATGGTCGTAAGATATGCTGAAATGTACCAGGGCGGATGGCTCACCGAGCTCAGCGCGATCAAGCTTTCGGCGATTGCGAAGGTCGTGGACGAATTGTGGGACGTGACATCGATCCTTATCAACAACATGAAGGACTACAGAGGACTCGTCGCGTCTGGAAAGGCCAAAGCCACGATGGGCTGGTCGCAGTACGGCTGGGAGGGATTCGTAGACTTCCCGACGGTGTTCGAGGTCGTCTATGACGGCGCTCCCGCGGGATCCGATCTCAAGGTCCAGACCGGAGAGCTCTTGGACGCTGTCCATGCGGCCGTGCCGTACATCGGCATGTCCACTCCGGGATACGTTTGGGACTTCGGCGGCATCGCAGTGTTCTTCCCGGGTTCGGAAGGGTCGTACGTTCACAACACGTTCTGGTACGGCTCGCTGTATCCGACGATGCAGTTCGCGCAGGACGGGTGGTTGGCCTTCCTCGATTCGTACTTCGGCGGGAACTAGTCTGTTCGAGATCGGCCGCGGCGCAAACCATTTCCATCGTTTTCTGTTCTCTCAGCAATTGTATTGTCAGGAATGATTTAGTGGTCAAGGGTCCACGAACAATTGCCGGCAGTCGAACGTCCAGCTCCTCCAAGAAAGTTATAAATACTAACGAGTTCATACATTCGTCAGACGAAAATGCCGTATTCGTCGGACGGCAGAAGGTGACCAGACGGTAGAATCAGAACGGGTCACAATCAGGTTGCCAGATGAGAGGATTCAGGCATTACAGGCTCTCGTTGACCAGGGCAAGTTCTCGACGATCTCCGACGCGATCCGCGCGGCGATAGATAAGTTCGTCGAGGGAGAGTTCACGCCCGAGTACATCGAGAAGATCACCGTGGAGTTACCCAAAGGCAATGTCGTCAACCTGAGGCAGCTCGTCCAGGAAGGCGACTCCGTCTCCGTCGACGACGCGATAAGGAACGCGGTGCGCGAATACATACGCAAGCGAGTGTCAAAAGCAATGGAAGAACTGGAAAGGTGACGCTCTAAACTCAAAGGGGATGGGATCATAGTCGCACACGCACACACACATGAGCTCATGCGCTCGAGGGGGCGGGCATAAGATGCTCGACAAGCTCATCAAGGAGGCCCTCGACAGCGGGTGCGATTTCGAAGCACACCTCACCCCGAAGATGTGCGTCATTGGTTGCGGCGGCGGAGGCTCGAACAGCGTCCACAGACTGGGCAGGCTGGAGCTCGAAGGCGTCGACACCATAGCTATCAACTCCGACAGATTCCACCTCGCGCGCACTGAAGCGGACAAGCGCCTGCTTATCGGCGAGCACATTACCAACGGGTTCGGCACCGGAGGCGATCCTGCGGTCGGCGAGAAGATGGCCTACGCCGACATCGACAAGATCGATGCTATCGTCCGAGATTACGATGTCGTATTCATCACAGCTGGCATGGGCGGAGGCACCGGCACCGGAACAGCACCAGTCGTCGCTGAGACCGCCAAGAAGCACGGTGCGGTCGTAGTCGCTCTCGTCACACTACCATTCGACATCGAGAAGAGCAGGTTGAAGACTGCGCTCATGGGCATCGCGAAACTGAAAGGACGGGCTCATAGCACGATAATCCTAGACAACAACAAGTTGCTAGAGATAGTGCCGAAACTGCCCGTAGAGCAGGCCTTCATGGTGATGGACCAGCTCATATCCGAAGTGATCAAAGGGATCACTGAAACGATCTGCCAAACGAGCATGATCAACCTGGACTTCGCGGACTTCCGGACCATGATGATTCATGGCGGAGCCTCGACCGTTCTGTACGGCGAAAGTGAGGATCCAGAGAAAGTGGTGCTGGAAGCGCTCAACAACCCCTTGCTCGATGTCGACCTTGAGGGAGCAACAGGCGCCCTGATACACATCACGGGCGGCCCCTCCCTCTCCCTGAGGAAGGCCTACCAGGTCTTCAACGGGGTCACGAGCGAGCTCAGCGACCGCGCGAACGTGAAGCTAGGCGCGAGGATCGAACCGGAGTTCGGAAACAACATCAAGCTCATCGGGATCGTGACCGGGATAACCTCCATGGATTCTCCGAGGCGGTCGATCGGAATCGACGAGATCGGTTATGATCAACCAGCTGGCCTAGCTGGCATCGACATGTTAGGATGAACTAATTCCCGTTCCATGAAGCTTACCCGTCCATCCCGTGCAGGATGGCGGTGTTCACTTCCAGCTTCATCGATCCGACTCGCGGCGCCCTCGCGGGTGCCGTGGAGGTCAAATCTCCACAGGCGTTTAAGGTCTCCGTGGAACTCACGGCGACCAGATTGAGAGCCGCGTTCAGGTCTCTGTCGAGGACCAGTCCGCAGTTCTTGCACTTGTAAGTCCTCTCAGACAAGGGCATCTCTTTCCTGATGTGGCCACACAAGGAGCATCGCTTCGTTGACGGGTAGAACCTTGGTGCCACAGTCAAATGGCTCCCGTAACACCGGCACTTGTACTCGAGCTGCCGGCGGAACTCCCCCATTCCCACGTCTGAAATGGCTCGCGCCAGACGCCGGTCCTTTCCCATACCTCGCACATTGAGGTCTTCGATGACGATCTCGCCGTGGTTTTTGGCGAGCTTCGTCGTCGCCTTGTGCAAGGCGTCCCTGCGAACGTTTCCAATGCGCCAGTAAACCTTCGCCAATCTGTCAGCGGATTTCTTCCGATTGTTGCTTCCTTCATGCCTCCTATGCAGCTCCTTTGCGAGTCTGCGTAGCTTCTGCAGGTGAGAGTGTAAGGGCTTAGGGTTCTCGAAAACGTGTCCGTCTGAGAGAGTCACCATGTGATATACGCCGAGGTCTACACCTACCGCAGGACCCGATGGCGATTGGGGATTTGGAGCATTCAGTTCGACCGTGAAGGATACGAACCACCGGTTGGTGTCTCGGCTGACGGTCGCGCGGAGGATTCGCCCATCGAAGATTGCAGGTTCTTTGACGCGCACGTGCCCGATGCGGGGAAGGACAACGTGAGTGCCTTCTGCGCGTATAGCGCCTGCTGTGAATGCGAATGCATCCCTCCCCCTTCCCTTCTTCTTGAAATTCGGGAGCCGAGCTTTCCGGCCTGCCTTCCGCGCCTTCCGGTAGAGAATATATGCGGAGTCGAGGTTGCGGAGGGCTTCCTGTGGGATGCACTTGGATACTTCGTACATCCATGGGAAATCCGTCTTCTTGAGGACGTTTAGGCGGCGGTGCTGCTCGATGGCATTCGTGAACCGCTCGTCACCCTGCTTTTCAAGGTACAGTCGCTGGCGCTCGTAGAGAGCCCAGTTCCACGCGAACCTGGTGACCCCAGCGCACTTGGCGAAGAGAGTCCGCTGTGCGTTGTTTGGCTTCAATTCGAAGCGGTGCGCTTGGTTAATGATCATCAGCTGAGACCTCCAGGGTGGAAACACCGCTGGGCCGTGTCGTAGTCCGTTCCCGTCCCCCAAGCCACATCCGCTAGTCTCACGCCCATTCATGGCCCTACATGGTTTTGAAATCGTCTACTGCATGTAGCTCTCTTTTCGTATGCTTCTTCTTGCGGAGTTCGCCCTCGATTGACTTCTTCACCGCACCATCGATGACTCCCATGAGCGTGTGAAACTCCCAGGTGGTCGGGACCGCCCTGGCGATCAACCTGCGGAACATGACCTTCGTCTTCTCTTTCTTGTGAGGGGGATAGTCGATCGCGTCCAGCAACATCGAGAAGTACTCGTAGAGTTTGTCCTTCTCGAGATCGCCAGCCTTCCTGGCTTCCCATTTCACCACTCCCGACGAATGCAGTTCATAGAAAAGTATCGCGGCCGCATGACTTATGTTCAATATCGAATACGCTGGATTGGCGGGGATCGTGATGAGGAAATCGCATCTCTTGATGATCTCCTTGTCCAGGCCGAAATCCTCTCGGCCGAACAGCAGTGCGATCTTACCGTCGACATCCTTGATCTTCTCCGCAAACTCTTTCGGAGATATCGAGATACGCGAGAATTTCTTCTCGTTCACAGTGTCGACGCCAGAGGTCGCGGCGACGAAATCCGCGCCCTTCAGAGCATCATCATCTGTGAACACAGTTCGCGCGCTCCTCAGTATGTCGATGCCGTGCATAGCGCGCTTGGTCGCTTCCTCCCCGACCGCACACGGCCTCACGAGAATCAGCTCATCGAGGCCGAAGTTCTTCATCGAGCGCGCTATCGCGCCTATGTTCCCGTCGTTCAACGGCTCGATCAAGACCACTCTGAACTGGGGCACGAACCCAGCACAGATGCCCTAGGTATTTAACTTTGTATGAGATGACGCTGGCGTGGACCAGGAACGCAGGATCGCAATCAAGTTCGCATACGACGGTTCGCTCTTTCACGGCTTTCAGCGGCAACCGAACATGGTCACCGTCGAGGGGGAGCTGGTGAGAGCGCTGACGAAGGTCGGCGCGATCAAGTCGTCGAGGGAGTGCGGATATAGGGGTTCGAGCAGGACGGACACGGGCGTGAGCGCCCTCGGGAACATCATCTCCTTCAAGACATCCTTCAAGACGGACGAGATATGCTCTGCGATCAACTCGAAGATGGAGGGCATCTGGGCCTACTCCTCCGTCGAGGTGCCGGATGCGTTCAACCCGCGGGCGGCAAGGCAGAGGTGGTACAGATACTATCTTGCGAAGGCCGGCCAGGACCTGAGGCTGATGGATGAGATCGCCAGAAGGTTCGTCGGCGTGCACGATTTCTCAGGCTATGCGCGCAAGGACAAGCGGAACCCCATGAGGAAGATAGATTCGATCGACATCTCCGATGCTGGGATGTTCCATGCCGTCGATTTCAGGGCCGAGAGCTTTCTGTGGAATATGGTCCGGAGGATTGTCTGGATGATGAGTGAGGGAGGTTCCGGTCGTCTTCAGCTGGATTTTATCGGGCCGGGGTCGGCGAAGAAACCGGTCCGCATAGGTCTCGCTCCTCCAGAGTATCTCGTGCTGATGGACATCGATTGCGGCGTCGAGTTTCCGGTCGACAGGCAGGCATCGATTGGTATTGCCCGCGCAATCGAACGAAGGATACGCGAGAACGGCATGAAGTTTGCCTTCTCTCAGAGCGTCCGTGAACTGCTCAGATGATACCGCAGTTTCCTCTGAAACTTGATATCCGCGCATCCTGGTATCCCAGTTGCATGAGGATCGCCGTCACCGGCACTCCGGGGGTGGGAAAGACCAGTGCATGCTCCCTCGTCAGGAGGATGCTGGTTCTGCACGTCAACGACCTTGTCGAGAAGTTCGATGCAGCCTCTGGCTATGATCGAAAGCGCAAGACCCGAGAGGTGAACGTCACCAAGCTCTCCAAGGAGATATCGAAGCTGGAAGGCGACATGGTCCTTGAGGGCCACTTCTCGCATATGCTCAAACCTGATGTCGCTGTCGTGCTGCGCTGCTCCCCTGCCGTGCTTGAGAAGCGCCTTCGCAAGAAAGGTTGGGACGAGAAGAAGATTCGGGAGAATGTCGAGGCCGAAGCCGTCGACGTAGTCCTCATAGAGGCGTTGGAGAACGCGGGTGAAGTGTGCGAGATAGACACGACCCACCTGAAGCCGAGCCAGGTCGCCAAAGCCATCGAGGACATCATATCTGGAGAAAGACAGAAATATCGTGTTGGTAATGTTGACTGGAGCGAGGAGGTCCTGAGCTGGTTCTAGACAGTTATCGCGGAGAAGCAGACAAGATCCTCTCCCCTGCGGCGAAGCGGCTCAGCACAATAAATCCGAACTATCTGTCACTCTCATCACTGATTCTCGCCATTGCGGCAGCGCTGTTCTACGTCATGAAATGGGACCAGGCCCTATTGATCGCAGCTGTGTTCGTCGCCCTCAGCGGCATCTTCGACGCGCTCGATGGGAAGGTGGCGCGCATCTCGTCGAAGGCCTCGAAGCGCGGCGACTTCGTCGACCACGTGATCGACAGATACTCAGATGCGATCATACTGGCGGCGATTGCCATGAGCGCTATCTGCCCCGTCTCATTCGGTTTGTTTGCCGTCATCGGGGTCCTCCTCGCGAGCTACATGGGAACGCAGGCGCAGGCGCTCGGCCTTAGCCGGGAGTACCGTGGCATACTCGGGCGCGCTGACAGAATCGCGGTTCTGATAGCCGTCTCATTGATAATGTACCTCTTCCAGCTCGTCGGGAGCGATGTCATGAACGACCTGCTAGGATACACCTTGATGGGCTGGATGATGATATACTTCGGACTCGCGGGCAACATCACGGCCCTTCAGCGCGCGTGGCTGATATGGAAATCACTTCCGTGACTTGAAGCGCCTGCCTTTTGCCCTGTAGTAAGTCAACGGATGCTTCATCCAATCCCTGCCGCACAGGTCGTCAGGGTCGAAGCAGATCCCGTAGCTCTTCATCGTTGAGCATTCTGGAGTGGAGTACTCGGTTCCGGAGCTCTCGCCCGTGATGTGCTTGATCTGGTATTCAGACTTGCTGGGGTCGAAGTCGGGCGCGGTCGAGAAAGCCTCCAGAATATCGGTCGAATCCATCCCTAGGGCGTGAAGGAACGTGACGAGCGCGAACCTTCCGGAGTGGGGCACGTTCTCCCCGGCCTGCATCATCCCCAGGAGCTTCTTCATGCACGGCGGGAACCTGACGATGCTTAGCCTCCCGGTCTCCTTCGCTTTGTGCTCGGCCTTGCGCTCCTCAAGCACCCTCCTTATCTCATTGATATCCTTGGCGAACGCATCGAGGATCGCATCATTCACTTCAAGGGGCAGTTCGGAGACTATCTTGTCCGTGAGCATCTGCTGGATCAACCTGACCAGCCGATACTTCGTCACTAGCACTCTGCCGTTGACGATTCTCTGGTTCACAAGCTTCCAGCTCTTGTCACGCATGGTCGATGAGAACCTGAGGAAGTCGGCGAAGTTGACTGAGAGGTTGCCGTCATCCTGGGAGACCTCCAATCCGAACTCATTTGCCACATTCACAATGAAGGAGATGTCCTCTGCTCGGAGACGCTCATCTGCCTTCTTTGCCTCGGCGATAGCATACCTCCTCACGAACGCGGTGTCCGCCACGGCCGAGACTATCATCCTCGCGATTGGATAGCTCAACAGCTCCACGGTCGCGTCGACCTTAGAAGCCATAGGGTGGTCGTCGATCTTGCCCTCGTCTAGGGCCTCCATCACCCTATCCCTTCCCAGATAGCGCGCGCGCTCGTACGCCACTCCAGATACGAGCTGGTCGAGCGACACCTCCGAATCCTTGAGGTACTTTGCGGACTCCTTCAAGAAAGGATATTTCGCCGATGTGACGACGTCCAAACCGGGCCTCTCCCCCTTCTGCTCCACTCAAATCAGGAGCTACATACTAGATACTGTCTACTGCACCCTGTCTACATTCCCGATGGTCAGGTGAAACTGCGCTGACGCCAAGGCCTTCGGCTCGTCGAACAGTTGCCAGAGTTCATCAGCGTTAGAGAACGGCCTCCTCCTGACGATCGCCATGGCTCTCTTCTTACCCACTCCGGGGA
>JAHIZT010000047.1 GCA_018814355.1 Candidatus Thermoplasmatota archaeon
GGAGACGTCGAGGGCCGAGGTAGGCTCATCGAGGACTATGAAGTCAGGCTCAACCGCGAGCGCCCTAGCCAGAGCGATACGCTGCTTCTGCCCTCCGCTGAACTCGTGCGGGAGTCTCGAGAGATGATCGTGCGACAGGCCCACCTGCTCGATGAGCTGGTGTATACGCTCCTTCTCCGCGAACTTGACGTTCTTGGATACAGAGGGCGGAGGACCGTGGATCCTGAACCCCTCGCCAATTATCTTCTCCACAGCCATCCTCGGGTCGAGGCTGGAGTAAGGGTCCTGGAAGACTATCTGGAGCTTCTTCCTCGTGCTCCTGAGCTCGACAGGGGGGACCTTCGTGATGTCCTTCCCGTTGAACACTATTCTGCCGCCAGTCGGCTCGACCAGACGAAGGACCGTGCGTCCGAATGTGGTCTTGCCGCAGCCGGACTCGCCGACGAGCCCCAGCGTCTCCCACCTCTTGATGGACAGGGACACGCCATCTACAGCGTGAACATGTGCCACGGTCTTCCCGATAACGCCCTTTCTCACAGGGAAGAGCTTCTGGAGGTTCACCACCTCTATGAGTGGTCCGGACTCAGACGCCATCGGGCGTCCCACCTCCAGCAGGATAGAGATGACATGCAACGAAATGGCCCGGCCCGACCTCGACCATCCAGGGTCTGACCCGGCTGCAAGCGTTGACTGCATAGTCGCATCTGTCGACAAACGGACAGCCTGGGAAAGGCTTCATCAGGTTCGGAACTGTCCCCCTTATCACTGCCAGTTCCTCCTTCCGCTCGCCGAGCTTCGGGAATGCGGTAAGCAGGCCCTTCGTGTATGGGTGCAGAGGGCTCCCGAAGAGGTCGAAGGTCTCAGCTATCTCCACAATCCTGCCCGCGTACATGATGCATACCCTGTCGCAGGTTTCTGCGACGACGCCTAGATTGTGGGTGATGATCATCATGGAGCTTCCTGCGACCTTGACGACCTCCTTTAACAGGTTCAGGATCTGGGCCTGGATCGTCACGTCCAGAGCGGTCGTCGGCTCGTCTGCGATTAGAAGCAAGGGGTTGCACGAGAGCGCCAGCGCTATCATGACCCTCTGCTTCATACCCCCGCTGAGCTCGTGTGGATACTGCTTGAGAACGCTCTCCGGCGCCGCGATCTTCACGAGCTTCAGAATCTCCACGGTCTTCTTCTTGAGGACCGCCTTGTCGTAGATGTTCTGGTGGAGCGAGATGACTTCTCCCAGCTGCGAGCCGATGTTGAAGACCGGGTCTAGGGCGGTGGACGGGTCCTGGAATACCATCGAGATTCTGCGACCTCTCACTCCACGCATCTGATTTTCTGTGAGAGTGATGAGCTCGACGCCCTTGAGCCTGATGGACCCTGCGGTGATCTTCCCGGGGGGTGGGACAAGCCTCAGCACTGAGAACGCGGTCATGCTCTTCCCGCAGCCCGTCTCCCCCACGATGCCCACGGACTCGTTCTCGTATATGGTCAGGTCTATGCCGTCCAGGGCCGTGACCGTGCCCTCATGAAGGAGGAACTGCGTCCTCAGCCCCTTGATCTCCAGCAGCGGCTTCCTGCCGGGCATCAGCGTCTCATCCCCTTCATGCGCGGGTCAAGGACATCCCTCATGCCGTCCCCAAGGAGGTTGAAGCCGAGTATGGTGAGCAGAAGCGTGATCCCGGGGAACGTCGAGATCCACGGCGCCTCCTGCAAATATGGTATGCCCCTGTAGAGCATGTATCCCCAGCTCGGGGTCGGGGGCTGTGTTCCCACTCCCAGGAAGCTCAGGCTGCTCTCGATGGTGATTGCATCGGCGACGCCGATCGATGCCCATACTATGAGCGGGGCGAGGCAGTTGGGGAGGACGTGCGTGAACATGATCCTCAGTTTCTTCGCTCCCAGCGCCCTGCTCGCCTCGATGAACTGCCTCTCCCTGATCGAGAGGGCCTGTCCCCGCATCAACCTCGCGAATCCGGCCCAGTACGAGATCGATATGGCCAGTATCACGTTGGTCAGGCTGGGCCCGAGCGCGGCGGCAAACGCCAGCGCCAGCAAGAAGGAAGGGAAGGTCCAGAAGAGGTCTATCGTGCCTGCGATTATGTAGTCGGGTATGCCTCCGACATAGCCCGCCGTGAGGCCGAGCACCACCCCTATGAGCAGCGAGAAGAATATCGCGAGGGTAGCCACCAGCAGGGAGACCCTGGCGCCCCATATGACCCGGCTGAACACGTCTCTCCCCAGTTCGTCCGTTCCGAACCAGTGCTTGCCCGAAGGGGGAAGCAGCGCGTCTTCAGGTATCAGCTGCGTCGGGGTCGGGTCAGCCATGGGAAGCACTGGCGCGAGAAGCGCGAGCAGGACAATTACGATGATTATGTTCGCGCCCACGACCACCATCGGGTTCCGTCGGCTCCTGCTGATGATGTCCATTATGGACTGCCTTACGCCGCCGGACATCCTCCAGCTGGTGAGCGTATCGTTCAGGGATTTTCGGAACCTCATCCTAGCCTCACCCTTGGGTCAGCAAGCGCATAGAGTATGTCCGCGACTAGATTCCCAATCACGACGAAGAATGCGAGCACAAGAATGCATCCCTGAACCGTGGGGAAGTCGTGGCTCGAGATCGAACTCGTGACTAGCATGCCAATGCCAGGCCAGGAGAAGACCGTCTCGACGACAACGGCCCCGGCCACAAACCATCCGATGTCGAGTCCGATGACGGTTATGACGGGTAGGATGGCGTTCTTCAGGGCATGCTTGAATATGACCTCGCTCTCCGGGAGGCCGCGCGAGCGCAGCTGGGTTATGTAATCCTGCCGTTTCACTTCGAGCATGCTGGACCTCATCATTCGCGTGGTCAGGGCAGCGTTCCCAAGTCCCAGAGTCAGAGCTGGCAATAGTATGCTCTTGAAGCCACCCACGGTGCCCTCAACTGGGAGTATGTGTGTGTAGACGGCGAGAGCCATCATGAGCAGGATGCCGAGCCAGAATGACGGCATCGCGTAGGCCACGAGAGTGAAGACCATCACGCCCCTGTCCTTCCATGTGTCCTGCTTGAGGGCCGAGAACACGCCGAGAGGTATGCCTATGGAGTACGAAATCGCAAGTCCGATGGTCATCAATTCCAGGGTTTTTGGCAGTCTCTGGATGAGCAGGAAAGAAACGTCGGTGTTCAAGCTGGCGCGAGCGACAGACGTGCCGAGGTCGCCATGGAATAGCCGTTCCAGGAATCTCCAGTACTGGACGATGAAAGGATCATTGAAGCCGTACTTCTCGCGGAGCGCGTCGAGCTGTTCCGGAGTCACATGAGGAGGAGTGATCGCTGTGACCGGGTCTCCGGGAGTGAGATAGAGCATCAGGAAGACAATGAATGTGGCCAGGAAGATCACCGGTATGGCCAGAAGCAGCTTCCTGATTATGTACGACACCAGATCAGCCATGTCTCATCCCTTTGAACGGCTCCCATCCGGCCCCTCAACGTCGACCCTATCGTGTCGGTCGCCTCTACCCCAAGGCAATGAAATGATAAGGGGTTTGAAGGTTTTGCCACCTACTTCCGTATGTCAACATCCACTATGTTGATGACCTGCTCCTGTCCGAGCGGGTGTACGTACCAGCCCTTCACGTAATCGTGTATCGCGAAGACCTGGTGCCAGAACAGGATTGGAGCCCTCGGCGCGTTCTCCAGCAGACGGATGTGCGCAGCTGTTGCGTTGTCGGTGAACTCATCCTCCGTTTCCGCAAGCGTCCAGTTGACGACATAGTCGTCGAAGATCGGGTCTGCGTAGTAGGCAGTGTTGGAGTTTCCAACCGCCCAACTGCCGAAGTGCCAGTCAAGTATCTCCGCCCTCGGCCAGGAGAACCAGAACAGGATCGCCTCGTGCAGCCCATCCTGAGCCTTCGTCCTGAGCTCGGTTTCCTGGTACTGTCTCATCGTTGCGTCCACTCCGACGGCCTCGAACTGGGTCAGCAGGATCTCGCCCATCGCCACGTCCTCGGCCTTGTTGGTCACCCATAGGGCCAGCTCAAGGTTCTCATGGGATGTCGTGTTCTCGAGC
The DNA here is from genome assembly GCA_018814355.1 of Candidatus Thermoplasmatota archaeon. Taxonomy (NCBI): domain Archaea; kingdom Methanobacteriati; phylum Thermoplasmatota; species Thermoplasmatota archaeon. The sequence goes on from JAHIZT010000047.1 coordinate 4,056, forward strand.
ATCCCGTCGTCATCGATGTCCTCAAACCCGGCCGCCGTGAAGTGGGCCGTGGCCTTTGCGAGGTCGTATGTGAGGTTGTACTGCGCCGGCACTGCGGTGCCCTCGGGACATATCGGCGAGAGGAGGTTCACCCCCTCTTCCCCGATCCCGTGCCAGACAGTCTGCAGTATCTGGGTCCTGTTGATCGAATACGCCATCGCCAGCCTAAGGTCCGTGTTGTTCCACGGGGCCTTCTGACAGTTGAACTCGACGTGGTATATTCCCTGACCCGGACCGGTCATGACCTCTACGCCATCCATATCCTGGTAGGTCTCGACCTTGTTCGGCGGCACCTGTTGCAGAATGTCTATCGCGCCGCTCTCGAACCCGGCGAACCTCGTCGCCGCGTCCGGCACGATCCTGTAGATGATCTTGTCAATCTTCGCAGGGCCCTTGTTGTCGTACCAGGATGCACCCCAGGTGTAGTTCTCGTTCTTCACCAGGGTGATATGGTCTCCCGCGACCCACTCGCTAATCATGAAAGGCCCGGTCCCGACGACTTTCCTCCAGTTCTGTACGGTGCCGTAGTCCTCGACTCCCAACTCCCAGAGCGCGTCAGGCCCAATCATGCTACCGTACAGGTGTGACAGGTTGAATATCAGCGCCACATCCGCCCATGTCAGGTTCAAGACCATGTGGTAGTCGTCCTTGCACCAGATGCCAGAGTCCGGCCACCCCGAGTAGTCCGTCGTGTCCCAGTAGCTCGGGCAGTGCTTGATCGACCAGAACTCGTAGCTAACCCAGCTGTCGTTCTGTGAGTACCACTCGATCGTCCTCTTGACCGACTCAGAGTTGAAGGGCGTTCCGTCGTGATACTTCACACCCTCCTTCAGGGTAAGCTCGAGGGTCGGGTTCGCAGGGTCGTCCCTGTTGAGATTCCACGACTCGGCAAGTCCAGGCACATATGCTCCCGTCATGTCTCTGGCGATCAGCGTCTCGTATATCATCCCTGGTGGTCCGTACATCGCACTCGTCTGTGCAGGGTTCATCGTCTCGACATCAGAGCTCATCGCAATGACGAGAACCTTTTCTCCCTTCTCCCCGCCGAACAGCCCGGCCGCCCAAGCCCCTGCGACCGCGGCCACAACGAGGATCAGTATGATGACCACTGCCCAGACAATCTTGCCCTTGGGCCTGGTTGGAGCGCCCGCGGGTTTCACAATCTCGCTTTTCGGTTCTTCTGAAGAACTCTCCACTTGTTCCCCCTCCTATGAGATTCGAAGCCAGGCCCGCATCGGCGTGAAAACAAATACGCATGCCTATTGCGCGGTCTGCTTTCGTTTTGTGAGCATGCTATCGTATGGTGGATATTTATAGAGTTCTCCCCCTGGGATACCCTCGCAAAGATTCCCTAGTAAACAGCGGCGTTTCCACTGGAATCCGACACCATGGGAGGGCGCGGTCAGAAAGACATCCCGACCGATTCATGATCTCGTCGTGACCGAAAGGCCAGCGGGGATTTCAGGCGGTTTCCTAGAATTCATTGAATAGTTGCAGTTCGTTCGTGTGGTCATAGTCCTTAGAGGTGTTGAAGATAGGCTTGAGCTACATGCGCACCGCAAGAGAGACGAAGACCGTACGTGCGATGATACGCATCTACTGTGTCAAACACCATCGGTCTGACCGTGCTCGCTGCAATGAGTGTCAACAGTTACTCGACTACGCCGAGAAGCGCATAGATCGATGTCCCCTGACGGATGACAAGCCCACATGCGCTAACTGCCCGATTCATTGTTATGAGGAGTCGAGGAGAGAGCAAATCAGGTCGGTTATGAGGTATTCCGGACCTAGGATGATCTACCACCACCCTATCCTGTCGGTCCGCCATCTAGCCGATGGACGCAAGAAGGAGGGCAAGGGGTTTGCGCCGGCAACTTCCAGAGAGCCTCCTACACCCTAGGCGGCAGGCTGCTGTTCCATATGTCCCTGTGGAGCTTCCAAGTGCCTTCCGCCTCCTGCTTCCAGATGACGACATACTTGCCTTTGTCCTCGAAAGGTTTCTGTCCCTCGGGCTGAATCCTGAGGGCGTAGTTGCCGACCTCGTGAACCTCGTTTCCGACCTGCCTCAGCTCGACCGTCGTTAGAATCGCGTCCCTGACACCCATCTTGATAGCGGCTCCCCAGAATCCCTCGGTTCCATGCCTCCCACGGATCATCTCGTTGTTCGGTGGCATTAGGATGGCGTCCTCCGTGTACAGTAATCCGACTGCTGCTGGGTCGCCCTTCCGTATGCCTTCGCCGAACTTGCGGTTCGCTGCCCGTATGGCTTTGCGTACCTGTTCTTCCATTTCCTCACCTCCTTCGTGTATTGGAACTTCTGGCGCTCCCCACCTCGGAGCGGGCTATTCACAGTCCTGGCTGGCTGTCGACAGCACGCCTTGCGAACTCCTTGATGGAAGTACTCCCACAGAGTCCTGCACCATGTCGATGGGACAGGTTCCTCCTCCGGACACGACCACCCGTGCGCTCTATATTATCGCGCGCTTATCGTATATAAAATCTTTGACAGTATCGAAAGCGACACGTCCTCTGAGGGTCGGTCGATGACTCTGGCACGGCCTTCTACCTACTCCTGGTGTCATTATGAAATTGGAGGGATGTCCGCAACCTTAATTTGCAACCTATGCTTCGGGAGATTCAGTCACTGCGGATTCATCTTGGAGACAACATGGAGCTCTGGTTCGTTCTGGCAATTACAGTGGCCTTCTTCTGGGGCTCGGCGGGCATCTTCGCCAAGGTCAGCACGCCAAAGCTTGGCGTAGCCAGGGTCGCGCTGCTCATAACAATAGTCGAGGCGCCGATGTACTGTGTGGCCTTCTACTTCTGGCACGAGAACAACCCAATCACTCTCGCTGATGGGATACTGGCGGCGTCTTCTTGCCTGATCGGCATAATGGGATACCTGTGCTTCTTCGAGTCTGTAATGGACGGCCAAGTATCCATCGCTGGAACCATCTCCGCAGCGTACCCTGCACTCACGGTCGTTGGCGCGCTGATCATCTTGTCTGAGGCTCTGACCGCCGTCCAGGCGGTAGGTGTCGTTGCCATCATAGGAGGTGTGATAGCTCTCTCCTATGAACCAAATCCTGCATCGAAACATGCGATGACGAAGCGCTCCCTGGTTTTCTCATTCCTCGCATTCGGATTCTGGGGGCTTTGGAGCCTGACATCGAAGATGGCAATCGACAGGATCGGCGCGGGCAACATTTTCGGATTCTACATCCTCTCCTCTTTGACGGCCCCGCTGATATATGGATGGCTCAGGAAGGTTCACCCTGGCCCTCTCAGAAGCGACAACCCGACCAGGACCGCATGGCTGTGGGGCGGCGTCGGTCTTGCTCTGAACGTCACTGGCGCATACGCATACAGTTTCGCTCTCGGAGAGGGTTCAGCTTCCTTGGTAGTTCCAATCTCCAGCTCGTACCCGCTCATAACCGTAGTCATGGCCGTTGCATTGTTGCGCGAGAGGCTCGCGAAGATCCATTTCGCCGCGTTGGGAGTGGTTGTCGTGGGGCTGGTCATGATTGGCCTGACATTGTAGTCGAGGCTTCCTCGCCAGTGGGCCAACTTAGATATACAGTCTCGGCTTTTCAACAGAAAGGGCCTGTAGTGTAGCTCGGATATCACTGGGGCCTCCGGAACGCCGCGATGGCGCTGGAGACAGCCTCAAACTCGGGTTCGAATGGGCCGTCGCCAATCGGACGACCGCCCCGAGACTCCCGACAGGCCCGCTCCATATCTCCATTATCCTATTATACGGGGCCAATGATTCACGCACGATGCATCTTACTGCAGATGAAGAAAGCATCCTGGCAGGCGAAGAGGGCAGGGGACGACAGAAGGCGATGGAGCTCCTGGTCGCCCTTGGGGACATCTACGATGCGAAGCGGCTCATCCCCATAACCTCGGCGCAGGTCTCTGGCGCCTCATTCAAGACAATCGGCGACGCGGGGATCAAGTTCCTCGAGGACTTCTCGCAGGAGGCGAAGGTTTCGGTGAGGGCGTCTCTGAACCCCCTCGGACTGGACGTTCGGCGCTGGAGGGCAATGGGAGTGGATGAGGAGTTCCATGCGAAGCAGGCTAGGATTGTCAGGGCGTACAAGTCCCTCGGGGTCGAACCGCTCTACTCTTGCACCCCATATCTCGCCGGGAACCGTCCGAGGAAGGGGCAGCACATTGCGTGGGCGGAATCATCAGCAACGGTCTTCGCCAACTCCTACCTCGGAGCCAGAACCAACAGGGAAGGCGGGCCGTCAGCATTGGCGGCGGCGATCATAGGGAAGACCGCGGAGTACGGCTTGCATCTTGACGAGAACCGGGTGCCGCGAGTACGGATAGATGTCGAAGATATCCCGGAGGGACTTGCCCCTCTGGCTGGATATCTCGTTGGCAAGATTGCCGGGAAGAGAGTGCCTCATATCCGAGGGCTCTCGCTCACATGCGACGAGCACAAGTCGTTCGGGGCAGCCTTGGCGGCCACTGGTGCGGTCTCGATGTACGTATACTCCGAGCGGGGTAAGAAGTCGAAGGTGGACAGAGGCTCGATAGAGGAGTGCGTGTCGCTTCCCGCATCCGAGCTGAGGCGGTGTGCCGAAGGCATGAGAGGCGAAGATGACTGGGACCTTGTGGCGTTCGGCTGCCCCCACTGCTCTCCCGCAGAGCTCCGAGGCATGGCCCGCTTCCTGAAGGACAGGAAACCAAGGAGGGATTGCGATGTCTGGTTCTGCACTTCAAGGAAAGCGTTCGCCTCTTGCCCTAGAGAGGTCGCCACGCTCAGGAAGTTCGGACAGGTTCTGTGCGACACCTGCATGGTCGTCGCCCCAGTAGAGAAGATGTACCGCAAGACCGCCTCAGACTCTGGAAAGGCAATGGTGTATCTTCCATCACTGGGGCGACAACGCGCCTCCTTCAGGCACACGAAATCACTCTTGGAGGCGATCTCACGATAGTCAAGGCCAGGAGGATCAGGGCTGGCCATGCGACCGGAAAGGCCGTGGTCTGCTCATGTCCTGTGTCCTTCCTCGGAGGAGTCGACCCATCCACGGGGAAGATCCTCGACGGCGAGTGCGAGTCTCGAAATCAATCGGTCTCCAACAAGATCTTCTGCTTCCCGTACGGAAAGGGCAGCACGGTTGGATCCTATGCGATGTACCAGCTGAAGCTGAACGGGCTCGCCCCATCAGCCATTGTCAATGGGTCTGCTGAGCCGATCATCGCAACCGGGGCCATCATTGCGGAGATACCGATGGTGGACGGTGTCGATGTATCCCTTCTCAGGACGGGGGACGACTTGGTAGTGGACGCTCAGAACGGTCTTGTGGAACTGCCGAAAGTGGCCGAGAAGCATGTCGTCACATGCATCGTGAGGAACAAGGGAAGAATACTCCTCCTGCAACGGAGCAACAAAGTCGGCTCATACAGAGGGCAATGGGCTGGAGTCTCCGGATACGTGGAGCGCGGTGAGGAAGAAGAGGCGGCCGCTCGAAGGGAGCTAGAGGAGGAGATAGGGCGTGGCAAAGCCTCCTTGGCGAAGCGGATAGAGCCTCAGCGGTTCAGGGATGGTGAGGTGGTGTGGTGCGTCCACGCGTTCCTTTTCGATGTGAAGGATCGGTCAGTGAGGATCGATTGGGAGCACCAGTCTCTAGAATGGGTCGTCCCTGAAGACGTGGCCAAGTATCGGACAGTGCCGGGGCTCCGAGAGATAGTATGCAAGCTCCTGTGATTCACTGGAGAGACGCTCTCAACCGGTGATGGTGTAGTCGACTTCCCTCTCCAGGAGATTGAGCTGATGGCTCTCCAGAGTCGACCTGTTCACTGCCATCAGGAGTATGGACTGGTTGATGGCCACCTGGTCCCTGAGCGACTGTATCAGCCTGAGGACGGTGATGAAGTTGTTGTTGGTGATGAGGTATTCGAGGCCGTCCAAGAGGACGATGCCTCCACCGGCCTGGGATAGGAACTGCTCCAGCGAAAGGCTGAGCTTCTCCAAGTCCTTAGGCCTGATGGTGTTCTCCCTGCCGACGTTCGAAAGCCACATCACCGGCGTGTCCTTGAGGTCGAACTTGCTCTTTATCTTGGCAGGGTAGTTCCTGGTGACGCAGTACCCCTTCATCCCTTTGTTGAGGGTGTTGATGAAGAGCGTGTAGGATACCTCCGGTTTGTCTTCCTCCACGAGGTAGGAGAACGATCTCTCCAGCTCGGTGACGGACGGCGCGGGCTTGATCTCCGCCTTCACCGGTCTTCCAGCCGCTGTCGGCTCGACCTCGCTCATGAAATGCTCTATGAGCATGGTGGCGATGCCCGCGGTGACGCCGTTTACCTTCACTAGGTCCGCGACCGATGCGATCTTGATAGATTGGGATGACTGGAAGCCAGCTTCGTATGTCGCGTCCGCGAGGTTAGGTCCCAGGCCCGGCACCTTGCGTAGCTTGTCGAGGAACGACTCCTGCGGAGCAGCGGGCTGCTCAGGGGCTGGGACCGGCTGCAAGGGTGTGGCTGCCACGGGAGCTACGACGGCTGCGGTTTGGTCCGGTGCTGTAGTCTCTGGCGGAGGCTTGACATCATCCTTGTGCACGTGGTCGTAGATCCGCTTCGCATCCAGCTTTGTAATCCCTTCAACGAGCGCGAAATCCTCTGCATTTGATGTCGTCATTTGCTCGGCAGTGTTGTAGCCTGCGTCGAACAGCTTCATGGCCTTGTCCGACGTGATGCCGGGGATCTGAGTGAGTGAGTCCAGGCCCTGCTTGGTCTTGAGGGATGTGAGCCCCACGACGAGCGCCTCGGACTCGATGTTCCATTCGACTATGTATTCTCCCCTGGGGGAATCGGCTATTTCAAAATGGCGCGCCCTAGTGTCTTTGGCGATCTTGTCCTTCCAGGTATCCAAGAACCCCTCGACTCTGCGGCTGCACTCAATCTCCACCCGAATGAACTCCTCGACGTTGAGGCCCATGTCCTTCCTCATCTGCTGTATGCGTCTGATGATCTCTCTCGAGAAGCCCTCGGACTCCAGCGCCGGCGTCTGCTCAAGGTCGAGATAGATTACCCCCTTGCTGAACTCCGCGCTGGCCACGTCCGGCGGCAGCGTCGATGTGAACGAGACCATGTTCGGCAGGATCTTGACCAGCTGTCCCTCGATGCCAAGCGAGTATTCTCCCTTGTCAATGCCTGCCTTTATCGTCTTCGCGGGCCTGTTCTTGAGCAGGACGGCGATCTTGCTGGACCACTGCCTGTAGACCTTGCCGATGGCGTTGGGGTTGGGGACAACGCTGAGAATCATCTCGTCCCATTCCTCGCCTACGGGGACCAACTGCAGGTCCTTGATGTTGTTCTGTGAAAGGATCGAATCCTTCAGGTTGAGGAATGACTCGATAATCTCGTCTGACTGCGCTTTGATGATGATCCTCTTGACAGGCCACCTGAGGTTGATGTTCGACTCCTGCCTGATGCGTGCTACAATCTCAGATATCTCCCTTACTAGGTTCATGGCCTCGTCGAGCTTGGAATCTATCCATCTCGGGTCGAAAGTCGGCCACGAAACCATGTGCACGCTCTCCGGCCTGCCGTTGAGGTTGGAGTGCATAGCCTCCGATATGTGAGGCGTTATGGGCGCCATCAGCGTGATTGCCGTCGAGAGCGCTTCGTGGAGCACCTTGAATGCCGCGAGCTTGTCCCTGGCCTCGCCCTCCTTCCAGAGCCTGTCCCTGACGAGCTTCACATACCATCTGGACAGATCGGTGACTACGAAGTCCTCAAGCGCCCTGGCCGCGCGGTGAAGCTCGTAGACCTCCATGGCCTCGGATACTTCCTTCTTGAGGGTCTCGACCCTCGACAGCATCCATCTGTCCTCCGGCCTGAGATCATCCTTCAAAGTCTCCAGCCGCGCGCCGGCAGCTTCGAACTTGTCGATCGACATGTACAGCACGGCGAACTTGTATACGTTCCATAGGATGTTCAGGGTCCTGTTTGCGGCCTTCACGCCCTCAAGCTGGAACGCGACGTCTTCCCATGGAGCGTTGGCCTTGAGGAGGTACAGCCTTAGCGAATCCGCGCCCAAGGAGTTGACTACTCCGATGGGGTCGATGGCCGTGCCCTCGCTCTTGGACATCGCCTCTCCTGTAGGGGTCAGGGCCCAGCCGTGCATCAGAACGGAGTTGTACGGTGATTTGCCAAATGCGAGAACGCCCGTGACGAGCTGCGAGTAGAACCAGCCCCTGGTCTGGTCGTGAGCCTCGGTGATCCACTCGCTGGGCCACCATCGGTCGAACTCGTCCTTGCTTGCGGGATATCCAAGAGAGGCCCACGAGCACACGCCCGCGTCGAACCAGACATCCAGCACGTCGGGCACGCGAGTCATCGTCTTCCTGCACTTGGCGCACTCGAATGTGAGCTTGTCAATCCAAGGCCTGTGGATATCCATGCCGTCAACGTAGCCCTTGGCGGACTTCAGCTCCTCCAAGGAAGACACCAGTCGCGTGGCACCGCACTCACACTGCCATATAGGGAGCGGCGTGCCCCAGTATCTCTGTCTGCTGATGCACCAGTCGCGAGCGTTGGCTATCCAGTCCTTCTCTCTGTTAGAACCAGCCCATTCAGGGAACCATCTGACCTTGTCGTTTGCGGAGATCAGGTCATTCTTGAACTGGCTGACCTTCAGGAACCACTGGTCCGTTATGCGGTAGATGATGGGCTTCTTGCATCTCCAGCAGTGGCCGTATCTGTGGATTATGGTCGCCTCATGGAACATGCCACCGTGTTCCACCAGGTCCTTCATGACCAGTTGGTTTGCCTCTCTGACGTTCTTGCCAGCATAGTGGTCCCCGACTTCAGCCGTGTAGTTGCCCGCTTCATCGACGGGCGAGAACACCTCAAGATCGACTTTCTTGCCAATCTCGAAGTCTTCAGGACCATGACCAGGGGCAATATGCACGATCCCGGTGCTCTCGTTGGTGACAGTGTCAGATGCGAGCACCCTGTGTGCCATACTACTCTTGACCTGAGTCTGGAACGGCACGAGGCTCTCGAGCGGATGCTTGTACCTCATGCCCACTAGTTCTGAACCCTTGACCGATTCGAGAATAGTGATGTCATCGATTCCCGCAGTCTTCCTGAGCTCCTCGACCTTCTCTTCGAGCAGGATGAGGGTCTCCTCTATCATTCCGCGCTTTGCCAGGATGATGGCATATGTGAAGTCAGGGTGGACCGCCGCTGCCAGATTGCCAGGGATGGTCCATGGAGTCGTTGTCCAGACAAGGAGGAATGTGTTGGGCTTTCCCTCCACTGCGAACTTCACGAATATGGACGGATCCGTCTCGTCCCAGTACTCGATCTCCGCTTCGGCAAGAGCGGTCTCGCACCTCGGACACCACGGGAGGACCCTGTGGTCCTTTGCCAGCAGGTTCTTGTCGTACGCCTGCTTCAGCGTCCACCAGACTGAGGCCATGTAGGCAGGATCGATTGTCAGGTATGGTTTGTCCCAGTCCATCCAGATTCCGAGCATCCTGAACTCCTCGGTCATCTTGGACTTGAATTTGAGCGCGAACTCCCTGCAAGTGGAGATGAACTTGTCTATTCCCTGGCTCTCGATCTCCTTCTTGCTCTTGATTCCCATCGCCTGCTCGACCTTGACCTCGATGGGGAGGCCGTGCATGTCGTAGCCAGGTTGGTCCCGGACATGTAGTCCTTGCATGCGCCGGTACCTGATCATAGTGTCTTTGAGGATCTTGTTCCAGGCAGTTCCTATGTGAATGGAGCCCGTTGTGTACGGCGGTCCGTCAAGGAAGTAATAGGCCTCTCCAGACTCTCCCGCCTTCTTGACCTTCTCGTAGATTCGAGTCCTTTCCCACAGAGTCCGGATGTCTTTCTCCAGCTGGAGGGGGGAGTAATTCTCGTCTACTTGGCGCATAATCAATCTTCCGTAGGACATATTGATGGCAGGTATTTTAAAGATGCTGGGGTGAAACGCACTCCATGTCACGATGGGCGATTTCGGAGATGATCAGCTGGCACTCTTGCAGGGAGGAAGGTCAGAATCGAATGATTTGCGGAACTGACCTTCGATCCATCGAACATGAACCTGCGCCCATTGGCATGCGGTCGGGTTCGGTCAATGATCGGAGCATGCTGATTCCCCTCTAGATCGGACCTCGATCTCGTGAGGGCGAAGCCGCATGTTGGTCGGGCAGCAAATGCCCATCCTTAGGTTCATGCCCTATTGCCGCCCTCGCCTTGGCCCAGATGCGGTAGCTTCAGGTCTGTAACCCTAGCTCCAGGCCTTTTTCCTCAACGCAATCCCGATGATGCACCCCATGAGCTCCATCCATCTGATCGCCGTGGCATCGGGCAGCTGTCCAGTCCGCGTGCCCGAGGTCTCTATCCATCCTATCAGTTCGTTGTTCGCGTCGAATATATGGACATCCACGTAGTCTCCTTCGAGAGCCTCGTTCGGTGATCTCCGCTTCGAATCCTTGAGGAGGATCGGACGGTTGTATGCGCCTGCCTCGAGGTCAGCATATGGGTGGTCCTCAGAAAGGTATAGCCTGGTGTACCTGCTTATCTCGTATCCCTTGTAGGGGCCGGCGTCGTAGAACTCCTCTTTCTTGTAGGCAATCTTTTTCCTCTCCGCAACCGCGTCCTCCCTGAGCCCGACCATGATGTCGTATCTGAACAGGCCATCGGGTCCCTTCAGACCCACGGCTACGTTCATGATCCCGAGCTGACGGGAAATCAAGTTCGAAGCGTCCAGCATCAGCTTGCGTACATCTGGTTGAGGACTCTCGATTTGCTGCATGAGCGCCTGGACGGCTGCTAGCGTCCGTCCACTCTGTTCCCTGACAGCGCGCTCGTAGTAGAACTTCATCTTCTTCGGGATGTCCTTGTAGTCGACAGGTCCGGGCTTGGCGGTGCTTGGTTCTGGAGTCGGAGCCTTGGTGCTACTAGATGCGACAGGTCTTTGAGGAGCAATTCGCGTCCCGCCGAAACGGTAAGGAGGGGCAAGCGATTTCCCGCATTTCTTGCAGAGCCCTATGAAACTGATATTCTCCTCGCCACAATTTGGACAGCGCATCTTCCGCTCCTAGGCAGGATTGCTGTCCCAGGTCTAAGACTTTATCTAATGATCTGCATTGCGAGAACCCTCGACTAAGAGCAAGAGGTAGGTCTCCCGACCGGGGCCATCTCCTACGTCCATCCCGGGTTGCTCCCGGAGAATTGCCCTGTCAACTACCACCCATTGAAATGGGTGGCTTGTAACTGACCTCGACGGAGGTTCGATGCTCCGCGTCACTGGTCGCTACGATCGGCCCGTTGACGGTGGGCCTGCCAACCAAGGCGTTGCCGAGGCTGGCGATGTTCCTTGCCGCGTTGAGGTCGGCATTGAGCGAGTTGCCGCAGACGGGGCATAGGAACGAGTGCCCCTTCCTTATCCCGAGATCCCCGCATCGAGAGCACATCTGGCTGGTGTACTCCGGTGGAACCGAGATAACATGCTTCCCGCATTCCTCGGACTTGTAGCGTAGAAAGGTCTCGAATTGAGCGAAGGCCCACCTGCCGAGCTTGCGGTTGAACTCCTTCCCCAACCTCCTGTCCTTCCTGATGCTCAGATCCTCCAAGGCCAGAACATCGAAGTCCGCTCCGACTATCTCTTTGGCGATCCTGTGGTTGACGTCTGCCTGAAACCGTCTCTCCCGTCCCGAGAGGCGCTTGAGGTGCCTCTTTGCCGAACGGGTGCCTGCAGACTGCAACTCGCATCTGAGATGTGCGTAGCGGCCCCTGACATTCCGAAGATGCCTGGAGTTGAAGAATCCGCCATCGGATGTGACGGCGATGTTGTTGATGCCCCTGTCGATGCCAACGACCCGTGGATCGGCGACATCTTTGATCGGGACATCTGGCAGCTCGACCATCAGATCGGCCATCAGATCATGGTCGACATCCCGGACTCTGAGCGCATTGACCTTGCCACCGGCATATTTCCTGAAGTGCTCGGGAATGCGAAGCGGAACCTTGAGCCGTCCCTCAACGGTGGTCAGAGACAGGGATCCGCTATCGAGGAAGGCTTTGAACGTTCTCTGGTTGAATCTCGCAGAGCTGCCCGGCCTCTTAAATGGCAATCTCCTGCACCGCTCCTGTTTCAGCATATCAGCGGCACAGTCTCGCGCTCCCTGGACAAGCGAGGATTGAAGCGCAGGCCACTTGTCGCGGGCTTCGTAGTATCCGAGCGCCTGGAGCTTCCTCTTGGAATGCGTCCTGTTGTGGAAGCCCAGTCTGAGAAAGAAGTTCGTGGCTTCGTTGAA
>JAHIZT010000048.1 GCA_018814355.1 Candidatus Thermoplasmatota archaeon
CCCTCGAAGAGGTCGGGCTCGGAGACATAATCAAGAAGCTTCCGCACCTCAAGTGAGTCCAACGGCCGGTTGCAGACGCTGGCCTGCCGAAACCATTTTATTCTTCACTTTTATATATAAATTCTCGAAATCACACCGTTTTCATCGTCTTCATAACGGTCCTTTTGTCATCGACCTGCCGATGGCCAGTTGTGAGTAGCGATGTACAACTAGTTGGGCCAGTATGCCGGGGATGATCCGGAGGATGGGTTGACGGTCGCAATCAATCGTGGTCGTAGAATAATATCATGTGTTCGCAATAATAAACTCTACTTTCGACCTCTTTTCATTATTGGTCTTGTTGTTTTCGAACGATTAGCAATTGGCATGGTTTTATTGAGAAGTTTTCAACTTTTGGCCATATCTAGTTGCAAAGTATTCATAAAGTTCGACTGGAAACTGCACACTGACAACCTAGAAATACCACAGTTTGCAAGGATATATATGGAATCAGCAACTTACTGTGAATCGCCGGAGTGAGTCGGCCTGACTCAACACGCCCAGCAGGTTGTGAGGGCGTGGCAACTCAGGAGGATGCACTGATGAGCTCTGCCAAAAAGAAGTTCGGGTTGGCCTTCCATCCCGAGAAGTGTAATGGTTGCCTGGAGTGCGAGAAAGCTTGCGTGAAGGCACATCCCTCCAGCGTTGCCGCTGGTAGATCGCGGATCAAGGTGACCAAGGATGGGAAGGAGCACAAGGCGATCATGTGTGTCCATTGCGAGACATGTCCCCCGAGCGAGCTGTGCCCGTCCGCGCTGCTCGAGTACCACAACGAGGGCAAGTACTGGACGCTCGACGAACACAGATGTTTCGCATGCATGGCGTGCATCCCTAGATGTCCGTATGACGGCATCTTCTTCGAGGGCGCCTTTGGCATTGAAACTGCATATACGTGCGACCTTTGTGCTGGGGATCCTGCCTGCATCAAGGTATGTTCACCGGGCGCATTGACTCTCGACAAGTCTCGGGAGGAGTGAGGGATGAGTGAAATGACAGAGAACGAGTCGGTTGCTGAGCCGGAGAAGCAGGCAAAACCGACCGCAGACCAGGAGAAGGCCAGAGCGACGACAGAGGAGTTTCCCCAGCCTGACTGGATTCCCCAGTGGGCACGAGAGGCGCCGAAGATCGTGGTCCGAGCCCCAGGCCCGAAGAGCAAGGAGATCATCAAGATTGACAGGGAGTATTTCTCCTACGCCTACGACAGATGCTTCACGTTCACTATCGACAAAGCCGCAGGATCGGCGGTCATGGACGCTGACGGGAACGTGCTGCTCGACTTCTCGTCCGGCATAGCGGTCCAGAATGCTGGGTGGACGCACTACAAGGTCACGAAAGCGATTCAGGATCAGGCCGCGAAACTGATCCACAGCATGGCGAATGATGCGTACTTCGACAAGGAGGCATACTTCGCGAAACTGCTGTCCGAGATATCCCCTGGCAAGGCGCTCAGGGGGACATTCTTCGGGAACAGCGGTGCTGAAGCGGTCGAGGCCGCCCTGAAGCTCTCAAGGTACTACACCAGGAGGAGCGAGCACCTTGCGTTCTTCGGCTCGTACCACGGAAGGATCGGCGCCGGTCTGGCGCTCACCAGCAAGCTGAAGCTTAGGTACAGCTACGGCCCGATGTCCCCAGGGATCATATTCACGCCGTTCGCGTACTGCTACAGATGTTCGTTCAAGCAGACCTACCCGGAATGCGGTTTGTACTGTGTCGACTACATCGAGAACCAGGTCTTGAGCATGGGCGGAACCACGGGCCAGATCGCGAGCGTGTTCGTTGAGCCCATCCAGGGCGAGGGCGGATACATCGTACCCCCGAAGGAGTACCTGCCAAGGCTGAGGAAGATGTGCGATGCGCAGAGCGCGCTGCTGGTCTTCGACGAGGTCCAGACAGGCTTCGCGAGAACGGGCAAGATGTTCGCATGCGAGCACTTCGACACGATTCCAGACATAATGGTCATGGGCAAGGCGCTGGGAGGGGGCACACCACTCGGGGCGATCATCGCGAAGCACGACATCATGAGGAAATGGAGGCCAGGCTCACACTCCTCCACATTCGGCGGGAACGCAATAACGATGGCGGCCGGTCTCGCGCATGTGCAGGCGATTATAGAGGAGAATCTCGTAGACAGGGCCGCTAAGCTGGGTGAGTACTCGATGAAGCTGCTCAAGGAGATGCAGCAGCGCAGAGAGATCATCGGCGATGTCAGAGGCAGAGGCCTTATGATAGGTGTCGAGCTCGTCAAGAACCAGTACACCAAGGAGCCGCACGAGGCGACGAATATACAGGGCAAGTGCTGGAGGGCCGGCCTGATGACCCTTACATCCGGGTTCTTCGGAAATGTCTTCAGGATCGCTCCGCCGCTGTGCATATCCAAGGCGCAGCTCGAGAAGGGCTTCGAGATCTTCGAGCAGGCCCTCAAGGACGAGGAGGAGTTTCTGAAGCTCGGGACCTCCGCCCCGCCAGGAGCGCTAGGCGGACACGCCTAGGATTGCCAACCCCCTCAAACCCCCTTCTATCGTATTCTGTCCGGCCTTTCCTGACTATCTTCTCCTCAGTTTCGGGTTGAGGACCTCGTCGAGGGCGTCGCCGATTAGATAGAAGGCCATGATCAAGAGGATGATGCACAGGCCAGGTGCAAGTATCGTCCACCACGCGAAGCTTGAGAATGCCTGGTATTCGTAGGCGGACTCCAGCATCGTCCCCCAGCTAATCACTGTCGGATCGCCTAGGCCGAAGAAGTCGAGGAATGATTCCGAGAAGATCGAGTTCGCGATCAGGAGGACGGTGTTCGCGAATATCAGCGGGAACACGTTCGGCAGGATGTGTTTCCAGATGATTCTTCCGTTGCCTGCACCGACCGCTCTTGCCCTCTCGACGAACGCCCGCTCCTTCACGGACAGGACCTGTGCCCTCACGATTCTCGCTGTTGACGGCCAGCTTGTTATGCCTATTGCGATTATCACGTTTTCAAACGTTTGCCCGAACAGCATCACGAAGACGATCATCAGCGGGAACCACGGGATCACGAGGAAGAAGTCGGTCAGCCGCATGAGGACCTCGTCTGCGATCTTTCCGAAGTATCCAGCGCCGAGACCTACCGAAGTGCCCAGGACTATCGATATGAGCGATGCGAGCATCCCGACGATCAGGCTGGCGCGGCTACCCCAGAGGGTAAGAGACCATACGTCCCTCCCGTAGTAGTCCGTCCCGAATGGGAATTCCAGTGAGGGACTAGCGTACTGCGGGTTCACCTCGGCCCACTTGAGTGACAGAGGGCCGTCGTGCGTCGCAAGTAGCGGTGCGACAAGGGACATGGTTACGAATGCGACAAGCATCCCAAGCCCGATCATGCCGGCACTGTTGGTCCTGAAGAGCCGCCAGGTCTGGACAGATGACTTGTACAGGAGGTGAGCCTTCTCCTTGCGGCTCTCGGTCAGAATCGACGCGAACACTCCTCTGGGGTGTATCGGATTGGACGTCGGGGCGCTCATATCCTCACCCTGGGATCCATCTTCAGCATGGCGATATCCGAGATGAAGTTGGCAGCGATGACAGCAATCGCTTCGAGCATGAAAACCGCCTGCAGAAGCGGGTAGTCGTAACCGATGACCGCCCTGTACATCAGGTAGCCGAGGCCCTGATAGGAGAAGACCGCCTCGATCATGATTGAGCCGCTGATTATCCAACCGACGTTCATCGCGATGACCGTTACGACGGGCAACATTGCATTTGGCATCGCGTGTTTGTGGAGGACGTCGCGCGAGCCCAAGCCCTTCGCGACGGCTGTCACCATGTACTCCTCCGTCATGACGTCGATCAGGGAGCTCCTGGTGATGATCGAGAATGTCGCGATCGTCTCTATGACCAGTGCGAAGAGCGGAAGGAGCGTGTGATAGCTTCGGTCAGCGATCATCTCGAACGGACCCATTTCGCTGTAGTCGTCGCTGTACGCCCCACTGATAGGCCAATCTGGGACGTATCTCGCGAACAACATGAGCATGAACAACGCGAACAGGAACGTGGGCATACAGTAGAACACTAGGAAGAACGAGCTTCCGAATCTATCGACGGCCTTGCCTCGTTTCCACGCGGTCACTCTTCCGAGCATCACCCCCACCCAGACTGATAGTACAGTCCCAAAGCCCACCAGGATGAAAGTATTGAGGAGAAACGGCCCAAGAACGCTGCCAACTGTCGATCCTTTGTAGACGGTTATGCTCTTACCGAATTCTCCCGTGAACACCTGCTCGAGGTATATGATGAACTGCTCGGGCATCGATTTGTCGAGTCCGTAGTACTTCGTCAGCTCCGCCTTTGTCTCAATCGTGGCGTTCTTTCCGAACATTATGTTCTCGATGTCTCCGGGCATCACCCGGAAGAGAACGAAGTTGAAGCTGATGATCAGGAGGACTGTGATACCCAAGTAGAGAAGGCGCTTGCCCACGTATCTGGTTATGTTCTCCGGCATATCTGGTTCTCCCTGTCAATGGTCAAGGAAATCGCCTAGGTGGCAGCTGTCCTTCGTTGCAGGATCCCTAAACCTGGTTAAGGTAGCTTCAGATCCTCTTCCTTGCGTCTCCGCCTCCTAGCAAGCAACACGCCGACGACTGCAACCGCCACGATTCCGCCTACGACGAAATAGAACGGAAGCATGCTCCGCTCCTTCTGCGTCCCAGGTTCGAGGTCGAAGAAGAGCGGATTGGCGCCCCAGAAGTGAGTCATTGACCTCCCAGGGTGATTCGCCCAGTCGCCCCAGCCAGAATAGGAATCGGTCCGCCAGGCGTAGCATCCGTACGGGTAGACGGTGACGATGAACGCCGAATCATTGTACATGATCCTCTGGCATTCCTTCATGTACTCCATTCTCAGATCCGGGTCGATCTCCAACGAGGAAGCCACGTAATTCGCGTCGTACTCCGCGCTCGAATACCAGTTCTCGGACCATCCATCGAGCGCCTCGGTGGACTGGACGAAGAGCAGGTAGTTCGGGTCCGGGTCGCCCGACCAATATGTCATCGCAAGGTCGTAGGCGCCTCCGTACACCCTCGTGTTCCAGATAGCGGTGTTGACGAACAACGGACGTAGGATGATACCGATCTCCGCCCACTCGTCCGCGAGGTAGAGCGAGGTGTCCCTGTCTTCCACAATCTCCGTCTCAGCTATGATCTCGAAGCTCAACGGCGTCCCTGCTTGCGCGCCGTAGGCGTTGTCGGACCCAGCCACTCTGAAGGTGTGCTCGGAGTTCCATGCATATCCCGCCGAGTCCAGAATCTCGTTCGCCTTCGCGATGTTGAACTCGATGACCTCGTCAGGACCAGGCTCCCAGTATATCCCGCTATAGACGGGTGTGATGATAGTGTGTCCTATCACCGCAAACCCTTGGTAGACATAGTCGCGAATGAACGATTTGTTCGTCGCGTGGGCCATAGCCCTCCTCACGGCCGGGTCGAGCCTGAGGGGGTTTGTGTCCTCGCCCGAGTCCTCGTTCATGCATATCGCGATTTCGATGGAGTAGGCCGTGGGGGTCAGGCCCGCGTCGTGCCCGACGGGTTCATCTGGGTTGTCCTCAAGCCAGTCAAGGAAGTTCTTGTAGTTGGGCGCGTTGAGCTCGGCGATGTCGATGTCCCCCCGTTTTATGTCAGCGAGCATGGCCGCCGGCTCGATGTAGAACTTGAGTTTGATCTCGTCGAATTTGACCTCCTTGCCGTAGTCTGCTTTCCAGTGGTTCCTCGGGTTCGTGGTGAGCGTCAGCACGTCCCCGGCCAGGTACTCAGCCTCCGTCTTCTCAGAGGTCATGAAAGCTCCGGTGCCGATCGGGTGGTAGTTGGTCACCGAGAAACCCGCATCAGGAGCGGATATATGTCTCCATATGTGCTCTGGAACAATCCAGAATGTCATCATATCTCCCCAGGGACATGGGGCAGGGTTCTCCTCGAAGTCTTGGTAGTGTAGCCTGACTGTGAAGTCGTCTATCTCCTCCGCGCCGGCGATGAATCTCGTGTACGGTTGGTAGGCCCACATGATGTCGTAGTTAAGGCCTATCTGGTAATTGACAGTAAAGACGACGTCTTTCGCGCGGAACGGCTCTCCGTCGTGCCAGTAGGCATTGTGACTGAGGTTGTACTGCCAGACGGACCCGTAGGGCTCTCCTGAGAGAGCCATCAAAGGGTCATCCTCCGGGACGATGTACCAACTATTCGCGAGATTGGGGACGGGGGTCAGGTCCTGGTCAACTGTCATGAGACAGTCGTAGACGAGACCATAGAAGACATAGGCATTGTTGTTGACCCCTATGAACGGATTGAGGCTGTCGATTGGCTCAATCATGCCAATTCTGAGGACTGTCTTCTGCTTGTCTTCGTCCTGAGCAGCAGCCCCCATCTGTAGGCCTGATAAAAGGAGCGCCCCAATCACGATTACGCAGGCGAATGCGCGCACTTTCTGCCTGCCAATCAGTTCAGCAGCTATTGTTCCAGCACGTTCCTCCTCAAGACATCCCTTTGGTGATATGCTCCCACAATCCTACCTGATAGGTTCTCCCTGAATTCTGGACCGCGCGGTTAATTGGTAACATGTCTGATAAACTCTTCCCTCCTGGCCCTCAGGGGCTCTGCCCATCCTGCCGCTGTCACAGGGGGCTAGGGTTCTGTA
>JAHIZT010000049.1 GCA_018814355.1 Candidatus Thermoplasmatota archaeon
AGGCGGATCGCCCAGGAGATCAAGTACGCCAAGGAACACAACCAGCTGGGAGAGATACTCACTTGACGCAATACTCATTCATACTCGCTGATTCAGAGCTGGAGCTCGTGCCCAGGGAGATAGTCAACGAGCGTTGCATACTCAACAACGCGCACGCGCGCGGGAAGGCCCCCGAGAAGATACTCCTGGACGCGTCGCACCATCATCCGGCCTTCGGCAAGCTCCCGGACTCGCAGACGCGCGGCCGGCCGGACATCGTGCATTTCTTCCTTATGATGTGCATCGACTCCGATCTCTCAGCCGCGGGGAAGCTCAAAGCGTTCGTCCACACGAGGAACAACGATGTGATCGCGGTCAACCCGGAGACAAGACTCCCGCCTCATTATCCTAGGTTCGTTGGACTGATAGAGTCGCTCTACGAACAACGTGTCGTCCCGTCCAGGCAGAACGCATTGCTGGAGCTCAGGAACGACGTCCCGCTCGAGACGCTTGTGAGCGCTCTAAAGCCGGACGAAGTGGTAGTGATGGATCCAAGCGGCGAACAGGTGCCTCTGCCGGAGAAGTTCGCCTCCGTGAAGGGTGAGCGGGTCGTGGTCATCATCGGCGGATTCTCCAGGGGCAATTTCAGATCCGACCTGAACAAATTCAAACACTCGAAGGTGTCGCTGGGGCCAAGGCTTCAGAAGGTCTGGACGGTGACCTCGAAGGTCCTCTGCGGAATCGATTACTCGGCAAGGGTCGGCGAGATCAAGGAGAAAAAACCTTCAAAATCTCGTCGCGCTCCGAAGAAGAAAGAGGCGTAATCTTCCCGCCGGAGACAGTCCTCGATTTTCCCTTGCCTGCGATGACCTTGCCCACGACTGCAGCGTCAATCCCTAGCTTGTGAACCTCAGTGACATACTTCTCTGCATCAGACGGTTTGAACGTGGCCAGAAGAGCCCCGGACCCGAGCAATCCGAGTGGGTCCAAGCTGTACCTCCTGCAGATCATCTCGGTCTCCTTTCTTACGATGACCTCGTCCTTCCAGAGCTCGACCGATTTGCCGGACGCCTCTGCGAGTTCCTGAAGGCCCATCGCAACACCCCCCTCGGTCGGGTCGTGCATGGCGGTCACCCTACATCTGAGCGCGGCCATCGCCTCTAGAACGACCGAAAGGCCGGGCTTGAAAAGATAGTTCGCGGCCCTGTCGACGAATTTCTTGTCGAACACCTTCAGGAGTTCGCTTCTTTTCTCTCGGGCGATCGCCGCGGTTCCTTCGATGGCTGCGCACTTGGTCAGCACGATGGCGTCGTCGACCTCCGCTCCGCTCGTGGAAACGAGCCTGTTCCCTTTGACTACCCCGTGCATGTCGCCAACAACTATGGGATGATCGATCCCAGGCGTGACCTCAGTGTGTCCTCCTGTGACTGCGATGCCCAATTCCGAAGCGGCCGTGGATATCTGCTTGAAGATGTCCTCCACGAGCTTCTCATCCGAACCTACAGGGAGCAGTATTACCGCCTGGAACCATGCGGGTCTCGCCCCCCTCGTTACGACATCGTTCGCATTGACGTTGACCGCGTACCAACCGATCATGTCCGAGGCGTAGGTCACGGGATCGGTCTTCAGGACCAGCATCTGCTTGCCCAACCTCACGACAGCAGCGTCCTCGCCTATCGAAGGTCCGAGGATGACCCTCTTGTCCATTGCCCCCGAGTGCTTCAGCATCTTCCTGAGCAGTTCTGGGGGGAGTTTTCCCGTCCTCAGCGCCATGTCTGTTTCGAACGCCATGCGAGCATAATATCGTTTTCATGATTTGTCCTGGCAGACCGTCGCATGACAAAAGTTGGACACCAATGCTTTATATTGCTCGTGTCGTTCACGGGTGGGGCGACTTGGATGATCGCGGAACGGATAAAGCGCGTACAAGAATCTGGCACGATGAAGATGAAAGAGCTGGCCGGGCAGAAGAAGAAGGAGGGCAAGGACATCATCTCCTTCACCGTCGGTGAGCCGGACTTCGACACCCCGAAGCACATCGTAGAGGCTGCGAAGAAGGCCCTGGACGAGGGGAAGACGAGATATCTGGACGCCCCTGGGCTGCCCGAGCTCAGAGAGGCTATAGCTCAGAGGGCAAAGTCAGAGAACAACATCCCGTGCGATTCGTCCAATGTCCTGATCACTCCCACGAAGCAGGCCATCTTCGAGACCATCATGGCGACCATCAACGAGGGGGACGAGGTCATCATGCCAAATCCTGCATGGGTGACTTACGACCCCTGCGTCCAGCTGGCGGGCGGAAAGACCGTGCCCGTGGTGACAAAGGACGAGGACCAGTTCAGGGTCATTCCAGAGGACGTCGCCGAGCTCATCACACCGAAGACGAAGATGATCCTGTTCAACTCGCCGTCCAACCCTTGCGGTGCGGTCGAGACCCGCGACGACATCAAGGGTCTGGCGGACCTCGCAAAGGACCACAATCTGCTGGTGCTCTCTGACGAAGTCTACGAGAAGATCGTGTTCGACGGCATGAAACACTACTCGATAGGTGCCGAGCCCGGTATGATGGACAGGACGATAACGATAAGCGGCTTCTCCAAGACCTACGCCATGACCGGCTGGAGGATGGGCTGGCTCATTGCCTCGAAGCCGATCTTTAAGGCCGTCAACAAGATCCAGCAGCACTCCATAACGCACGCCGTCTCGTTCGCCCAATACGGAGCGCTCGCTGCTCTGACGGGCCCCCAGGAGCCTGTCAAGATGATGGTGAACGAGTTCCGGGAGCGCAGGGACCTCATAATGAAGCTCATGAAGGAGATACCTTCGTTCAGCTGCGCAGCTCCGAAGGGCGCGTTCTATGTGTTCCCTAGGTACGAGGACCCAAGGAACTCTGAGGAGCTGGCACTGTTCCTGATGGACCGAGCGGAGGTGGCGCTCACGGGAGGCTCCTCCTTCGGGTCCGCTGGCGAGAAGCATCTGAGGATCTCCTATGCCACGAACAAGAAGAACATACAGGAAGGCATGGAGCGGATCAAGAAGGCCCTTGCCTGATCTCGGAGATTCCTACAAACCCCTTCTCTTCTCCAGTTTCTTCTGTTTGACTATCTTCCTTCTCTTCGTCTTGACGGGCGGTTCCATTTCCTTCCTGTCGAGGTCCAACCGCTTGTAGATCATGTACGGCTCGAACCCCATCTGTCGCCAGACCGCCCGTGCCTCTAGGTTGTCATTGGCAACACCGAGCCGGACGGACCTGACTTTGTTCTTCTTGAACCATTTGACGGCGACGTCCAGCATCTTCTTCGTGACGCCCTTCCTCCGCCTCTCCTCGAGTACGAAGACGTCGGATATCACGCCGATCTTCCTCTCCTTGAACACAGGCGTGTTCGGGGACAGAAGACAGAGCATGAACCCGACCACCTTGCCGTCCTCCTCTGCGACGATCAGCTTGGTGCTGATCTCATCGAACTTGTCCTCGAGGTATTTGGCCCATTTCCTCTTGCCGTTCCAGGCCAATGTGAAGTCGTTGGAGATGTCCTCGTGATGTCTCGCTAACATCCCCCATAGGTTGACCACTGAAGTGAGGTCATCTGCAGTGGCTTCCCGGATGTCTATGCGAATCGTTGCTATGTGCCCAACTCCGTCTGATTGATTCGTGTGATGCCCGATTAATCTTGTGTCTCAAAGGTTCTGTCTAGACTCGGGTGGTACATGTAGTACCAACTATCAAGAATACGTTGTCTCGTTGACCACCAGATGCCAGTCAAGGCACACGCACGGGTCGATCCGTGC
>JAHIZT010000050.1 GCA_018814355.1 Candidatus Thermoplasmatota archaeon
AAGGCGTCCCTGGTCAACGCTGTGGGCGCGGACTTCCGGCTGATGGGCATGAACCAGACGGCGCTGGAATCAAAGGTGCCCGTCATCGCGGTGTGCGCCGTCAGGACCGGCTCCGGCAAGAGCCAGACAACGAGAGCCATCGCATCCATCCTGAGGGCCAAAGGGAGACGCGTGGTTGCCATCAGGCACCCGATGCCGTACGGCGACCTCGAAAAGCAGGCGGTCCAAAGATACGCGACATACGCCGACCTCGACAAGAACGCGTGCACGATCGAGGAGAGGGAGGAGTACGAGCCACACATAGACAAGGGGATAATCGTATATGCGGGCGTCGATTACGAGAAGATCCTGAGACAGGCCGAGAAGGAGGCCGATGTCATCCTGTGGGACGGAGGCAACAACGACACGCCGTTCTATATCCCGAACCTGCACATAGTGGTCGCGGACCCGCACAGGGCGGAGCACGCGAGGCTCTATTATCCCGGCGAGACGAACATCCGCATGGCGGATGTCGTCATAATCAACAAGGTCGACACTGCGCAGCCGAAGGACGTCGAGCAGGTGAAGCAGATCGTCGAGGAGCTCAACCCGAAAGCGAAGATCATCAAGGCAACGTCGCCCGTGACCGTCGAGGACACGAAGGCGATCAAGGGCAAGACCGTCCTCGTGATCGAGGACGGGCCGACCGTCACTCACGGCGGGATGAAGTTCGGCGCAGGCTTCATAGCCGCGAAGAACTCGGGCGCCAAGAAGATCATCGACCCAAGGCCGTTCGCGGTCAACTCGATCAAGGACACTTTCGCGAAGTACCCGCATCTCGAGGACGTGCTGCCGGCAATGGGCTACGGCAACCACCAGATCAAGGACCTCCAGGACACGATAAACGCCGCAAAGTGCGATGTCGTCGTTTCCGGCACACCCATCGACCTGAACAGGGTCCTCAAGGCCAACAAGCCAATGATCAGGGTCAGGTACGATCTCCAAGTGCTTAAGGGCGAGATCAAGCTCCATGACATATTGGCCAAGTTCTGATGGCGAAAACGGTTAAGAGCGCCCGCGGAGATTACCGCCTCGCGGGAGTAGCTAAGCCAGGCCAAAGGCGCAGGACTTAAGATCCTGCTGAACGGGATAGGCAATTCTGTCTCATAGGAGTCCGGGGGTTCAAATCCCCTCTCCCGCACGGGCGCCTGGTCGAATGAATCGCGCTTCGGTCAGTAGTCTCAGAAACCTTGACTGGCAATCAGCACGATTCGGGGGTCATGACCGCACGTGGTTGGCATCCAGCCTTGTTCGCAGGCGCTATGATTGGCGGCGTTGTGGCCGTCGCGGTCCTCTTCTTAACGAATTTCGGAGGATGGTACAACTACTATTCCTATTCGGGCGCTAGAGTATGGTACTACATCGGTGTCGACTCTCCAATCTCGCTAGCTGGAATTGCCGTAGTCTGCATTCCGCTCTTCTTCGCATTGTTCGTGTCGCTCAAAGGTGCGCAGAACACCGACTCCGTGACGGTGCAGCAGGTGAACCGCGCATTCGTGGCATCGGTAGTCCAGCTCATCTTGATTGTAATCGCAGCAGTCGTGTTCGTCGCGGCTGTCTCGGGTTCCGATGATTGGTGGTTCTGCACCGGGTTCTATGGATCGGTCATTGGCGTGCTCATGATGATGATCTTCTTGAGGATGGCGAAGCAGCAGTACACCACTTCAGCTCCTCAGGGATTCCCTCAGTACGGGCCGCCAGCCCAAATGTACGTCCAGCCCGGAGTCCAGCCCTATGCCCCGCCGGCGGCATATCCTGCCCCTCAACCGCAGTGGCAGAGCGTCCCGCCTGTAGGTGCTACACCGGGGCAGTCACCTTCCTCGAAATTCTGCATGCAATGCCGGCAGCCCCTTGCTGAGGGAGTAAGGTTCTGCGAGAGGTGCGGACGGCCTATACAATAGAATCCTGATTCGACTGTGATCCTCACACCTCTTCGATCAACACACTCTCCCAGCGGGTTTCCCAACATTCAATTGCGAGTCAAGTATCCCGCCAATCGTGTACCATCTTTATCTGACCCCATGGCCCTCTCGCTTCGAACAGACCCAAGGAGCTAGCTATGGACGAAGAACCAACTCGTGAAGGGCCTTTGTTCCGTCAGTTCAGGGCGGATGACATGGACGCATGCTCTCGTCTCGCCTGGGACGCGTGGGTCGCTGGCTCGGACAAGAGTGACGAGTTCGCAGATCCGCGGGTGATGGAGGGTTATGTGCGGACATTCGTGGTCCGCTCGAACTGGACCGAGGTCGCGCACGATTCCCACGGCGTGACCGGGCTCCTGTTCGGCAGGATCGGAAGCCTCAAAGGCAAGGCAGGATCCAGATCATTGTCCAGTAAGCTCGGGATGATCCCGCAATTCCTCTTCGGCACCCACGGCCAACACGTCTCACCGGTCCTCCTCTGGCACTTCTTCATGACGGAGTTCAAGGTGCTCGTGAACGTGCCTCGGTCGGACGCCGAGGTCAACCTCATCATCGTGGACCCCAAGTACCAGGGAAAAGGCCTCGGCAAGAAGCTGATAGAGAGGTTCGTCGGGGCTGCCAGGGATGCCAGATGCAGGCTCGTCACGCTGTACACGGACGACCAAGCAAGCAACTGGAGGTTCTACGAGGTCATCGGCTTCAGGAAGGTAGCCACCTTCCATGACGGCCTGACTTCGTACTTCGTCGAACGAGACGCGAAGGGAATCGTCTACGTTCTCGACGTCAAGTGAATCGATATGGGTTCAAATCCCCTCTTGATCGAAGGAAAAACCCTTAGGGAAGGAAAGGCAATTCCGCCGTGAAGGAAATGAGAACCATGAGAGAATGGTATAGATGACGAGCAAAGAGAAGACATCCAAAAAGGATTCAACTCTGATGGGAGATGACATAGATGCCATTTTTGAGCGTCATGCCAAGGAAGGCTCAAACCTCACTCCCGCTCTACGGAATTTCCTCAAAGATGTCGCGAGAAGGGATTTGCTCTGGTACCGCTACGGATGTCATGCTGTTCCAGACGATGTGAGACTGTCTTCCGTATTGGATGATTCGCGACGCAATGCCAAGATGAAGGTTCTCAGAGAAATTCGAAACAGCTTGTCAGATCTCGCGCTCCTAGCTCATTCCACAGCACCAAGAGCGGAGGATGTAGAGAGACTCCTTCCGACAGGAGACAGATTCAGACTGAAACCATGGATATCAAGGGTGGACGTTCTCGAAGTCCTTGATCTCGAAGATCTGTGTACCGTTGTAGGATATGCCATAGATCTGTTTGGACCAGAATATGTTGATGCAGTTTTGAGAACGATAGAAATATATCATCGCCAGCAAGGACTAGAGATTGGTGTTCGGAGTTCTTCAGAGGAAATCAAACAGGATTGATAGAAATACCCTCACGAATGAAGGTACACAGAGACTGACACTATTTGTCATCGGATCTCAATCCTGCGTTTTCGTTCCTATTGAAATCAGAAAAAAGGTCTGGCTCGACCCGGTTTCAAATCCCATCTCGCACCAGGAAGCCAATAGAGGGAAGGCTGGTGTCTCTTCAACAAAGAGACGGAGAAGCCTGGCATCTAAAGTCTCTTGAGCAGATCCTTCGTCTTCCCCTCGTATTCTTCTTCGCTGATGAGACCTTTCTCTCTCATAGACTTCAGTTGCCATAGTTTGTCTTGGACACTAGTCAGTCTAGTTTCAGGTGGCCCGGGAGCCTTCTCCCGATGTGCAGGCAGAGCTTCTTGAAGAGGATGCTGAATCGGCGTTTCCGCAGGGTGCTCGATCGACACAGCTGCGTCCTGGAGGTAGCGCTCCTGCAGTTCTCTCTGCTTCGCAGCTTTTCGTCTCTTCATCAGCAGTACTGCGACGACCACGATCACCACCAAGGCGATCACCGCAACGGCCGCAACCACCAGCATCGCGGCATTGCCGGCATCATCAACGCCTGGGATGATGTGCTTGACAGAGACCTTAATCACTTCCTGGATCGACCCGGAAGTTGAAACTGAGTCCGTGACTAACAGAGTCACAGTGAATGTCCCGGCCCGGGCATAGGTGTGAACAGGATTCTGAGAGGAATTTGTAGCTCCGTCCCCGAAGTCCCACGAGAAGTTGTAAGGTTCAACCCCTCCACTCACGCTGGAGGTGAACTGAACTGTCAACGGAGCTTGACCCGACTTCGGGCTGGCGCTCATAGTCACGAAGAATCCTGGCACGTCCGCCTTCGCACTGTATGCGTACTTGAGATCGTCGTTCGTGTAGTCGCTGTAGCTTATGTGGACCATGTTGTCAGAGTCTATCGCGATGGAAGTGGAAAGGCCAACATTCCCCACGCTGTCGAGAGTGTAGTAGGCCCACGATCCGCTCGCGTTGGTCGCGTACTTGAGGTCGTTGTTCGAGAAATCGCTGTAATCGCAGTAGCTTATGTGGACATTGCTGTTCGAGTCCACTGCGATGGAAGTGGCCAAGCCAACACTCCCTGTCCTGTCCAGAGTGTAAAAGGTCCAGAATCCGCTCGCGTTAGTGGCATACGTGAGGTGGGCGTTCGTTTCATCGTGGTAACTTATGTGGACCCTGTCATTCGAGTCTACGGCGATGGAAGAATCGTAGCCCACATCCCCTAGGCTGTCAAGAGTGTAGTATGTCCACCATCCGCCAACGTCTGTGGCGTACTTGAGGTCGTCGTTCGTCCAATCTCCGTAGCTTATGTGGACCTTGTTGTTCGAATCTACCGCGATGGAAGTGTCGAAGCCAACATCGTCCGCGCTGTCCAGGGTATAGTATGCCCACGATCCGCCTGCGTCGGTGGCGTACTTGAGGTCGTCGTTCGTGAAGTCCTGGTAGCTTATGTGGACCTTGTGGTTCGAGTCTACTGCGATGGATGTGAACAGACCAACACTCCCTACGCTATCCAGGGTGTAGCAGGCCCAAGATCCGCCTGCGTTGGTGGCATACTTGAGGTCTCCGTTCGTCCAATCAAGGTAGCTTATGTGGACGCTGTTGTTCGAGTCCACCACGATGGATGTGTACAGGCCGACATTCCCTATGCTGTCCAGAGTGTAGATGACCCAAGATCCGCTTGCGTTGGTGGCGTACTTGAGGTCGTCGTTCGTGCCATCGTTGTAGCTTATGTGGACCTTGTTGTTCGAATCTACCGCGATGGAGGAGTCGTAGCCGACTTCTCCTGCACTATCCAATGTCACAAACATCCAACTAGCGACGTTCGATGTCGAAGAATGCCGCGGCGGATCGCTCCGGGCAACGCTGAAGACTCCCGATGCAAGCATGAGTACTGCGACCAATGTCACTGCTGACACGGCAGCCGCCATTCGCCGATCTCTGCCGCGATCTGTCATCCCCCAAATCACTATCCGAAGGATATCTGGGCAGAGACTGCAGGGTCTTGTCACTCTCGCGCTCGAGATGACACTTCTCCGAGTCGACGCTTTTTCGCCGCTCATTCTGCACCTTTGGAATCCCGATCCGGGGTTGGCCGACAAACGTCCTTTCGAGTATTTCATAGGGCCGTCCCGCTCGGTAACATGGGACAAAGTCCGCGCCCCAGCCTCCTGGAAGCGATCACTTACCCAGAAAGGCAATATACAGAGGAGAACAATGGACGTCCTACGGTCCAGGAGCCACTCGTCCCGAACCGGCAAAGAGGCATGACCTATGGGGTCCGACACTACACTCAACCCTGAGATAATCAAGAAGCGGATGTAGCTCGCCTATCAGTACGCATGCAGCAACCCGACCAACGAGCGCACTGACTGCATCCACGCGCTGATAACCAAGCTCGCAGAC
>JAHIZT010000051.1 GCA_018814355.1 Candidatus Thermoplasmatota archaeon
CGAGAGTCTCTCCGAGTTCATAAGACTCCATCCGGGATCCTTCAAGGTCTTGGAGGCCGTGCTGCAGCAACAGAGATTCACCCACGCGCAGCTCATACACTTCTTCTTCGATGTTGTCAAGATGAACTCCATGAATATCGACTCGATCTATCAGTACGCGCTATTGAACATGGACCATGATCGAAACCTGCTGAGGCAATGTGAAAAGGCCCTGAGAGAACTCACCGCTGAAATGTCGTTGTCTGAGCTGAGGAGAAGCGACAAGGAGGAACACAGGAGAATGGTCGTGGCTGTCTTCAAGATGGCGGTCAGCAAGCATGCTGAGAAGATAACCGACAACCCTGAGATGCTGAGACTCCGTGTGTCTGACCCAGTTTTCAAAGAGTCCTCGTATAGACTGTCGGATTATGTCATCCACAGGCTCAGATTGAATGACCTGCTTGGATGCACGGATCTACCAGCATTGTTAAAATCGAAGCGGGCTCCTCGGGATAACAAGGGGATGCACGGCGACTACGCCAAAAGGAAGGTTGTAGAGGTTCTTGAAAGAAACGGTTTCCTGAACATTGATACCATCTTGAACCAGAAGGGCTTGAGGACACTGAAGAGTGACGTCAGTGTGCAGCTGGGCGGCGAACTACCACGAGGCAAGCTGTTCTGTACGGAAAGATATGTGGAAGGGGTAGTCAAACCCAAAGAAATGAAGCCCAAGAAGTTCGATGTGATCATCCTGTCGGGGGCTAAGCCTAGGCATCTCTTCGAGGTCAACTTCTACACAACCACTGGTACGAAGATAGGGATCAATGAGGGCGAATATGTCGATATGAGTCAAGCCATTGACAAGATAAAGGAATATGAATTCCACTGGATAACGGATGGGAACTACTGGCTTTCTCCAGGAGGACGCGAAAGGTTTGTTAGGCTCTCATCACAATTCGGAAGCATCTACAACATCAATACCTTTGAAGCCAGCCTGAATAGGTTCTCCTGATTGCCTGGGCCTTTCAGGGGGTCATAGCAGTTCAGATGCTATCGAATGCAAACCGCAATCTGGCTGATCCTTTAACACGTCAGCAAGAACAACCAGAGAGGAATCATCAGCACCTTGCCATCGACTCCTAGTCTTCTCTTGGTAAGGAGGATCCCGCATTTGCACCCAGGATTCTCGGCCAAGAACAAGTTCAACGCCTTCAGGTCGCCCTTGTCGATAGTCTCTCTGAATCTGACGTCGAAGGGGATTCCCATCCTTCTCATATCGACGATAATATCGACCTCGTTCCCAGACCTGTCCCGCCAATAGTACATGCGAGGCTCTCTAGTGGGCTGCATGCAGAAGGCTAGTCTCTTGATGTGGTCGTGCGCCACAGCTTCCGCGCACCTGCCAAGCTCAACCGAGTTCTCGGGAAGCCGTTCGTTGAGCAGCCCCAAGATCGCGTTCCTTACCCCGACGTTGGCGACGTAGATTTTCCTCGCCTTCGGGAGGCTCTTGTACAGCGACCCGGAGTAAGCGTACGATACCGATACGAGATACACTGCCTCAAGGTGGGACAGATACCGCTCGACGGTTCTGAAGTTCAATCCTAGTGTGTCGGACAGTGTGTTCGATGCCACGATGTTCCCGGAGCTCTGAGAAAGCACAGCCATCAGCTTCTCGATCTTCTGGGGTTCCCGATTCTTGAAGACGCGCATGACATCCTTGTAGATTGACAGGTCGACTGAGGTAACGATAGCCTGAGCGCACTTGGTGAAGTCCGTGACTCCAAGGTTCTCCGGATATCCGTCCTTGACGAGGTAATCCAGGAGGATACCTTGGATCTCGTCCTCCAGGTTCGCAAGAGCATTGAAGGCATCGTTGTATGTTCTCCATAGGGACTTTATACTGCCCTTCGACAGGAAATCCTCAAATCCCTTCCTCATGAGTCCAAGGGACGCTTCCTTTATGCGATCGCTGTCCTTGTTCAGATCGTGGCATACCACGTCAACGAACTTCATCTGAAGCATGAGGTGCCTGTCTATTCTGCCCACGAGCGATCTCGCTGCTTCTGCGATGATCTCCGGAGAACTCGAGCCCGAAAGGATAACCTTTGTATTCGTCCTCCGGTCGAAATGCCCCTTCATGACCTTTCCCCACTCCGGAAGCGAGTAGACCTCGTCAAGGAAGATGTAGACACGCTCTGTCAGATTCTCGAGTGATTCCTTCAGGATGGTTTCTGTGTACGCCCTCAAGATGTCCTCGAAAGGACGATCAAGATCGGCTAGAAGATAGGGGTAGTCGAAGCTCACGAAGAGGACGCGCCTCGGCTCCACTTTCTTTGCTGACAGAAGCTCGTCGATTATCTGGTACATGACTGTCGTCTTGCCAGCCCTCCTCGGGCCGGTTATGACCAGAATTCTTTCATCGGCGAGCTTGTCCCTCAGAGGATAGAAATCCCTTCTTCGATAGGGACATAGGAGTGGACTAGGAACCTTTCCCGCGGACCACCACGGGTTCTGATTGGCGAGCGCCCTTCTGATCCTGTCGAGAGGAACTTCATTCTGATTCATATTGTACTATAATGCAATGTTTGTATATCAATCTTATGCATTATGATGCAATATACTGTATGCATGTAATGCAAATTGTCACGAGGCAGGTCCCCTGTGACTCTTCCGTCGGTCATGATCCACTGCGAGGATTGTCTGCAGGGGTCGACCTAGGAGGACTAGATCCTGCCCCGCGATTCATGGGTTCCCTGTCAGCAAGCCTACCTCGAAGCGATCAGGAGCTACTACGCGCGGAAGACTCTCCAGACCATGGAGCGAGGCTTCAGGACGATCCACAAGGCCTTCCTTGAGTTGAGGAAGGATGGCAAGGTTAGGACGATGAATCCTCGGAAGATGACCAAGGACGACATCGCCGCCTTCATGGAATGGATGAGGACCAGGAAGACGAGGCACGGCATCAGTCTCGCACATGCCACTCAGGCCAACTACATGAACTACCTCAATGGGTTTCTGCGGTTCCAGAACAACGGAGTGATTGATCAGATGAGGAAGCTGCATTATGTGCGCTTTCCTCAGAAGGTGTCTGCCGAGGTCAGAGTACTGCCTGAGTCACGGGTCGAGGAGATACGCTCGAAACTGAGAACGATGCCAGGGTACGAAGGCGCCGTGGCGCGGTTCATGGTTGCGATGTACGCGTATTCAGGACTCAGAAGGTCTGAACTTCGTCGAGCCAGGCTGGAGGACCTAAGCATCGACACCTGGACCATCGTAGTGGCTCATCCCAAGGGTGAGAGCAGCTGGGCTGTTGCGTCTCCCGCCCGGATATTGCACCCTGCCCGTGAAACGGTGGTCGAGTTCCTGGCAGAACGAAATCGGTATCTGGCTAACGCTGGAATCGAGTCATGCGAGGCTTTGGTGCCAAAGGTCACCGATGGCGTCGCAGATTACTGGACCGATGGGATGTGGGGCAAGGTCAAGGCACAAGCTGAGAGGTGCTCCGGGATCAGGTTCCGGATCCAGACCCTACGAGCGACATTTGGGCAAATGTGTATCGATTGGGGCGGCCGTCCCGATGCGGTCTCCAGGGCGCTTAGACACCAGACTACGCGAACGACCGAGCTCTACTACGCGAGGATACGGCCCGACCATGCTTTTCGTCTTCTCGATCAGGCTTACGATTCCGCTCATCGGGAGAAGAGGTCTGTACCAGAAACCGCTGATTGAGAAAAAGCCAGCTAGTCCGGTGTGCAGGGAGCCGGATTTGAACCGATGATTTCGCGAAAGCTGTTTCAGGATAGTTGATTGCATGTAGGAAATGTTTCCGAAAGTCAGCGTCTGCACGATCTGGACGCCGTTTCTCGTTTTCGTTTCGTCATGTTCAAACTATAATTGAAGCCAGGACCAGGCGTCTCTGCATGATGCATGTAGTGTCGCCATTCAAATAGGTCGGACCTCGTGAGCTGCGGTGACGGAAGTGCTTAAGTATGGATCGAGCAATGGTAATCATCGATGCCTTCGACCAGGGGTGCTGACAAGGACATGCTCTCGAAAGACAACTACCTGGGATATATGAACGCCGACCTGAGGCCGTACGTCGGGGAGTGGATCGCTATCTGCAACGGGAAGGTCGTGTCCCACGATCCGAGCTTCAAGAAGGCCTACGAGATGGCGAAGAAACGGTATCCCTCAAAGAGGCCGCTCCTGACGAGAGTGCCCGATCAGGACACGATGGTCTTCTGACGGAACGCTGCTCATGAACTTCAAGTACAAGGCGCTGCCTCGAAAAGGAGGCCCTCCGAGGAAGACGCCGACAATCCCGGTGACGTTCATCGGCCCTTCTGACACGGTGGAGATCATGGCGATCCTCGATTCTGGAGCGGACATCTCAGTGCTGCCGCTGGAGGTCGGCCAGCTGCTGGGCCTCGACCTCACGAAGGACAAAGGTCCTTGCGGCGGAATCGGTGGCGAGGTCGAGACCGCAGAGGACCATGTGCGAGTGAGGGTCTTCCAGGGACACGAGAACTACTCCTTCGACATCCCAGTGAAGGTCGTCCTTGACCCAGAGTCCAACATCCCAGTGCTCATCGGGCGTGAAGGGTTCTTCGAGGAGTTCGAGATCACTTTCGACGAGCGGAGGGAGCGAATATCGCTCAAGAAGGTCGCGAAGGACTAGGGTAGCTCCTCAGGATTCGGTCTTCTGCAATCGGCCGCGCGGTGGCTGCCTCCTGTCATGCCTTTAC
>JAHIZT010000052.1 GCA_018814355.1 Candidatus Thermoplasmatota archaeon
ATATAACAGCGTTAATAGGTCTACTTGAGTAGGCGATAGCCTTGAAGTGCCCAAAGTGCGGACTGGACCCTGACGAGAGACATTCACCTGAGTACTACTCGAGCTGCCAGAGGTGCTCAGCGATAGC
The DNA here is from genome assembly GCA_018814355.1 of Candidatus Thermoplasmatota archaeon. NCBI lineage: Archaea > Methanobacteriati > Thermoplasmatota > Thermoplasmatota archaeon. The sequence continues at coordinate 128 of JAHIZT010000052.1, forward strand.
ACGGAGAAGAAGGATGCGCCCGGGCCGCGACTGGAGGCTGGTGGAGGGGAGCACTACACTCAGGAACGACTGCTTCTGCCAGGATTGCGGCAGACTCCTGGTTGCGCCCGCGCAATTCTGTCTCGCATGCGAGTTGGGGCGTTAATCGCCCCGTAGTTGAAGGTGTCCCGAGCAGGAATCCCTTCCCAACATACGGCCGGTCCTGCGGAACTTCTTGCCGGTTGAAAATGGGATCGCCTTTCATTCCACACGATTTTCTTCTCACATTTGCAGACGCAGGTTGACCCATTCCGCATTTTCCTGAGACAAGATTCAGCATCTCCGATTTGAACGTCAGTTCGCACCAAGGAATCAGGACGCGCAAGGGCACGGATCTAAGACCAGTTCGTGTCCGGCTCTATCTGAACCTGTACTCCATGTCGAAATCATCCCTGAGAGTCTTGACATCCTTCTTCACGTTCTTGCCCTTGGTCGCGGCCATGAAGAGGTCCGCTAGTGCTGACAGATCCTTCTCCCTAAACCCCATTCGGGTGATCTCACCAGTGCCGATCCTCCCGACCGAGTCGATGATCAGGTTCGACCGTTCCATCCGGATGGAGAAATCGTTCAAGCCCAAGCCATAGATAGCTCTCATCTCCTTTACGTCGTACAGGAGTTGGTGCGACCTAGAGAACCCGAGCTCTTCGAACATGATCGGGAAGCCTCTCTCCTTCAACTCTTTCCCGAGCCTCTGAGTGTTCTTGACGACCTGCTTTGCATACTTCGGTCCGAACGCCCTCATCTCCAGGAGCGCATGGCCCATAGAGGCAACTCTGTTCCAGTGCACGTTATCCACTATCCGCCAGGTCAGATTCCTCCTGATGGACTCGTCGTGCTCCTTGCGGTCTGTGAGTATGATGCCTCCTTGGGGGCCGAAGAAGCTCTTGTGAGTGGAACCGTAGAGAATCTCAGCGCCTTCCTTCAGGGGATTCTGGAACTCCCCGCCGGCTATGAGGCCCAGGACATGGGAACCGTCATACACCAGGGTGGAGCCCGCGTCATCGCAGGCCTCCCTGATAGGCTTCATGTCGTAGGGGAACAGTATCAGCGATGCTCCCAGGATTACCAACTTGGGCTTCCGCTTGAGAATGACATCCCCTGCTGCTTCAGTGTCCAGATTGTATTTGTCCATATCGAACGGCAGCGTGAACGCTCCGAGCCCGAAGATGTCCGGCAGATAGTTGGGGGCGTATCCGTCGTACCCTCCGTTTTCCGGGGGTATCGCGCACATGACGTCGCCCTTCTTGGTGGTCGACACGATTGTGATCATCGCCGCGATGTGGCCCGACATGGGCTGCACGCAGGCGTGTTTCGATTTGAAGACCTCGCGGGCCGCCTCCTCCGCCTTCCTCTCGACCTCCGTGGTGATCCTGGTGCCCCTGTAGGCGTTCTCGATGAACTCGCCGCCGGAGACGGAGTTCAGGGGAAGCGTGTACCTGTTCACGAACTCCGATGACAGGAGCGCCCTTACCTGTGGGCTCGTCTGGTTCTCCGAGGGCAGGAGGTTTATGGAATCCTCAATGCGCCACTTCTCCTGAGCCCTCATGCTGTCCAAGAAGTATGTGTTCTTCATCTCGTTCCCCATCGGGGTAACGGGCTCTTCCACTTAAGTCAATTGTAGATATTGAACCTGTTCTCGTTGCCAGGGTATGAGGGGAACTCGGGCTCTTCCTCTTCCATGTCCTCCTCCATCACTACGTTCACGAGCACGTTCACGATTTCCCGGAGTTGCTTCACGTCCTCCCTGAGTCGATCGATCTCAGCGAGGAGTCCTTTGTCATTCTCTGTCAAATGTGCTCCCCCTTCTGCCGGCCAACCTATCCGCAATCCCGCTATATGGGGCTTGCGCTTTGCCTCTCACTGGGAGAACGAGCGATAGTCGTCCGCGATCTTCCTGTTCTCAGTCCTGTCGCACTTCTCGCAGTACAGACCTCTGCCCTTCTTCTCCAGCGGGCTCCTGCACCTTCCGCAGAGCGCCCGGAGAACTCCGAAGTGTGGGCCTGCAGTCGATAGCTGAACCGAGGGATCGGCCTGGATGACTGTCCCTCTGATGATGTCCCCCGGCCTCATGAGGTCCCCAGCGTCCTCAACATACGAACTTGACAGCTTAGAAACGTGAACGGATGCGAGTGTCTCCGAGGACACCGCCCTCGCGTTCCCCTCCTGTGCTATGATCGAGATTATTGCCATGGCCGGCCTCGTGTCCGTGACCTCTCCGAGCACCAAGTCGCCTTCCTGTAGAACGACCGGCGGGTTGTCCAGAATGACCTTAGCCAGCTTGTCTCTGGGGTCCAGGTCGAGCTCTCCGACCGCGCTAGCGAATATCTTCCCGTCCATCTCGTATGTGCCCTCGCCGGACATGTACTCCTCGGCGATGGCCACCTCGTCCCCCGGCAACACTTTTCGACCAGTCCTAGCCAGCTGAATCACCTATCTCTCAAACCTCAAAAGAACTACTGAAACGGTCTCGGTAGCCTTTCTGTGGAATTCGAACGCATATGGTATCTCGAATTTATACTTTTTGAGTGGCTTGACATCCCCTCCCAGGGAAGATACCAGCCTGGCCACGAAGTCTTCAGTGCCGTCATTGTGAAGGCTGTAGGCCCTCGGCGCTAGCTCCAAGGCCTTCTTGATGAACGCACGGTCCGCGTGCTGGGTCTGTGCCCCGAAGGGCGGGTTCTGGAGGACTGTATCGAACTTGCCCGTTGCGGATGAGACGTCCTGCTCCTTGAAGTCGATGTCGAGGGAGAGTGCCTTGGCATTCCCATGGGCTGTCCGGACCGCTCCTGGGTCGATGTCTATCCCGGTGGCATTCCCGGCCCCCAGCAGCATGGAGCCGATCGCGAACACGCCGTTGCCGCAGCCGAGGTCGATGACCGACCTGCCCTCGATGTCCCCGGCCGTGAACGCCTCCCAGAGGATGTCGGTGGCGACGTCCGCCGGGGTCAAGTACTGTTCCAGTCTCGAGGATCTGGAACTCAGCGGCATCAGCTTCTGAAGCACTATTTCGAGTTGCCGCTTCTTCATGGATAAGCCCCTAGAAAGTGGCCCAGGGCCTACCTGACCTCGTCGATCATCTTCCAGCGCCTGAGCTTGTTGACCTCGGACACGTCTCTTCCATGGACGTCGCGCTCGATGTCGGACAGATACTCGATCGCCATGAGCAGCGAGTCCTTCGCGGGTGCGTTGACGTTGACCTTGGCTTTAGTGAACTCACGCTCGATTATATCCATGGCCCTCGAAGTGTCGCCGTACTGTTCGCAGAAGTCGCTGACGACGTCGTCTACGGCCTGCGCGAGGGATTCCGCTGTGGGCTCCTGGGAACCTTTCTTGTCACCAGAGTCAGTCCATGTCATCAACTCTCCGATCTTCCTGAAGGTTGCCTCGACATTCTCGCCAGTCTTCGCGCTTCCTAGGAGCAGCGGAACCTCCATTTTGACTGAGACCTGCTTGAGTGCCAGGGCGCCGGGCGATTCTGCTGGGGCCAGGTCCGACTTGTTGCCGACAAGCAGAACCGGGGCGTTTGGGACGACCTCACTGACCTCGGGAAGCCAGAAGTCCTCGACCGATTTCACTGTCTCGAGCCGAGTCAGGTCGGAGACCAAGATTACTCCGTGCGCGCCTGTCAGCCCCTGGGTCCTCATCTTCTTGTAGTCCTTCTGCCCCAGGATGTCCCACATCATTAGCGTCAGATAGACGGTCTTGTCGGGAAGCTTGTACTCGAGATCCTTCTTGCTGACTTTGGCACCTATGGTCGCGATGTACTTGTCGTCGAACACGTCGATGACGAATCTGCGGATCATGGAAGTCTTCCCGACCGACGAATCGCCAACGAGCGCGACCTTCTTGATATATCGCTTAGACTTGATTATGCTCACTTGATTCCCAGCCTGGAAGATGAATAATGACTTGGGATGCGATGCATCAGAGAATACATAACCCTTTCCAGAGCCCCACGGAGCTGGCACACAGTGCTCTCGATCCATTTCTTTGGGTGTAAGACTCTACTGGCCTAGCTGAGAATCATGCACTGAACCCAAGTAGGAAAAGCTCAATAATAGATAGCCGATAATCCCCGAGAAGATCAAATGGACAACTCCTCTCCCCAGGCCTCATTTCCCGCTAAGAAGGCGCTTGAGAACTATGCTATCTCCTACATGGGCGCCTACCTGAATACCGTCAAGAAGGAACGTCCGGAGCATGAGCCCTTCCTGGCGAGGAACCAGTTCTATGAGATAGAGGTCAGCCAGATGCCGAACAGCTGCATCGCAATGCTGTTCGAGAAGGCGGACAAACAGAATGTCGTGGCGAAGACCTGCGACTGGGACTTTGTCGAGGGCAAGGTGATGTCTGGCGTCGCATACCTCGTTACCGTGTACGCCCACGAAGGCATCTCAGTCGCTGACGCCATTTCGAGGGGCAAGAAGGACGCGATTAGAGACATACGCACCCTCGAGGACTCGTCCATATCCAAGGCGGTCACGCAGCTGGAAAAGATACTCCAAGGCATGTCCAGAGTTGGAAAGGGTAACAAGTCCATGGTAGAGCTCGGGGAGCGTGAACTCGCGAAGCTAGAGCCAATCAAGGACGCCATCCGGAACGCGGGACCCGAGCTAGACATGTTGCAGATGATAGATGCGCTCAAGAACTATCCAGGAGTTCATACAGAGACGTGCATTGGCGACCAGGAGAAAGAACTCCTTCAGAGGATCGTAACCGAGCTCGGGGACATGTCCGATGTCATCCGCAGAGCTGAGGCCCAGGACAAGAAGCTCGAGGAGCTCGAGCAGGCCATGAAGAAGGCCCTGTCCGAATTCAACAGGACTGTGGACGAGAGGGTATCGAAAGGCCTCGCTGTGATCCTTCAAGCATCTGATAAGAAGATCGACAAGGGCTTTTCCGCTTTTGCTGGAGCCTCGAAACATCCTTCCGACCTGCAGCTCCCGAAGGACCTTGAGACCAGGCTGGAGAGGATCGAGAAGACGGTTGCTGCCACTGTGTTGCATCTGAAGGACCAGTCCAGCAGGAGCATTGCCGAGACGGGGGCTCCGGCCGATCTGGAGAAGCGCATCGCCACATTAGAGAAGGCTCTTGGGCAGCTCGAAGTGAGGATTCAAGAGAGAGCGGCTAGGGCGGATGTCTCGGTCGCGCTTCCGAAGGACATGGAACAGCGGCTCGAGATGCTCGACAAGTCTGCCAGCGCCCTCCAGACACAGGTCCAGCAGTGGATCCAGGCGCAGCAGGCCAAGCCGGCGGTCCACGGAGAACTTGTTCTGGCCGTAGCCGACCTCAAGGAGAACATCGCCAGGACGAACAACAGGATCATCAAGATCGAGGAATTCTTGCAGCAGGCTTCGGGCGCGCGCGTCCGAACACTCAAGCAGAAGCCGCAATGATCATCTGCGCCAGATGCCCTTGATGCCGAACAGGACCGCCTCGTTGGTTCTGTGGATGAGCGGATTGGACCGGACCCTCCTGGTGATGACTGGGTTCTTGAGCACGACCTCGCGAAGCTCTGCAAGGCTCGTGCAGTCAGGAGCTTGGATCCTGCCGTTGCCGATCTCCATGACTAGGTGAGCGTCGGAGACAGCAATCCCTGGTTTGTTGAGTCCGGAGGCGAGGTCGACGGATCTCTGATTGTCTTTCGCGCTGAGCGTAGCGTTGAACGCCTCATAACCGTCGGCAATCTCGATTGCCCCCTTGGTGACCTTGCGTGACTCGCCCGGATGAGGTACTATAGCGATGCCTGCCTGAGCGTGAATCTTCTCCACCGCCTCTTCGAACGAGTATGACTTGATCTCCTTCTCCACGAATAGTGCTACAAGATCCCCCTTGTCGGTCTTGAGCTCCGCGCCGGGAACGATCAATAGGTTGGGCGGAGTGACCCTCGACGCGGCTCTTGCCCCTTCCCAAGAGTCGTGGTCAGTGATGGCAATCGCACCAAGGCCGACATCCGAGGCTCTCCTGACCATCGCTTCGATCTTGCTTCGAGAGTCAGGCGAGTAGAACGAGTGCATGTGAAGATCGACCTCCAAACTCTTGTCCTCCGGTTTCCACACGGATATCCGCGCCTTCACATAATGCTTCGGTCGAAGTCTCCGTATCGATACTCTCTCTGAAGTTCTTGGAATCGCGATTTGGCGCAAGATTGACCTAGCCACACGCAGGTCCCTCTTCGATGGAGGCACATCACATGGGCGAGGCGATGAATCCCGAGGTGCGCGAGTTCGTCGACGACCTGGACGAAAGCAAGAAGGGTATCGTTCTGAATCTGAGAAAGCTTATACTCGATTCGATACCAGGTGTCAAGGAACTGATAAAGTGGAAGACCCTGACGTATCAACGGAACGAGGTCATCTGCATGATTCTGGTGTTCAAGAAACAAGTGAACCTGCGGATCTGGAAAGGAGCCGAGGTCGACGACGAGAGCGGCCTGCTGGAGGGGAAAGGAAGAGTCATGAGACACTTGATTGTGGTCACAAGTTCCGATATCAATCCGAAGGTGTTCAGAAGTATCCTGGCCAAGGCGATGGCTCTCGACAAGAAAGGGCACTGAGTGTTGTCAGGCGGCATTGACCCAGACGCCAGGAGGCCTCTGCCTCACAAGCCTCTTATGCAGCGTGAAGAAACCTCTATGGGCCGCAGAGATTATTGCGTGACATATTCTTTCTCAGAATCTGCGTCGCTTCAGCATGCTCCAGAGCGCCCAGCCGCCGCCGTTCACAATCCCGACCACGAGCAAGGACAGGATGAATACAGCGAGGTTCTGGTAGCCGTTGTAGTCTCCTGCATAGAAGAACAGCCAGATTATGAGAAACACCAGCCATCCGATGCCGGACGCAATGGATATGACGGTCATCAGGATCGGACGGCCGAACTGCATGGGCTGCGCCACGCCCGCCCTCGTAGCCATCCGCATACCCCATGGCGCCCACATCGCGCCGAGTACGCCGACGCTCACGAGCACCGACACGATCACGATTGCCAGGTTCTGGAATATGTCGAAATCCCCTGCGTAGAAAAACAGCCATAGGATCAGGACGCTCACCCAGCCAATGACTATCAATATCGATGCTGCCACTCTCCATCCGAACCCCGGGGTCGTCCGGACGTCGGGATGAGAGTGTTCTGGCCAAGACCCTTGTTGAGGTGATTCTTCTTGTTGTTCCATGCAAACGCACCCGACGTTGACGAAAGACTTTGACCTATTTAACTCGAACCACGAATTTCGGGTGTGTCGACTCGTTCCTCGGCCCAGCTGGAGAGAAGAGAAGTGAGCCCAACCGGATTAGGGCGGGTCAGGCCGACTGGCTAGAGGTCGGAAATTTCCGCTTTCGGAAATCTCATCGCCGAGGATGCGAGAGATGATACAAACCCCTTCTCGTCCTTTTTCTCATGGTCATGTCCTGGTTGCATGAAGTCGTCATATGGGATAAGGGACTACGAAACCGAGTGGCTGACCCTCGAAAATGTCCTTCCTGGGGCATCTTCGCCGAGGAGAAGAATCGAGCTGTTGAGGTTGAGACCCAAGGATTTCCAGACTGGCAAGGCCTTCAACACCATTTCCATACTTGGCAAGGGTAGGTATGGTGGCAAGCTTCGAACCATTGACTGGCACCCTGACACGCCTGCCGAACTCGAAGCCTATCTTGATTTGAGGGACAGTATGGTGATGAGGGCCAGAGGCAAGAACCAGAATGTGGAGATGCCAGAGGACTTCTTGATCTATGAGAGAGATGGAAAGCTGTATCCCTACTCGGAGTCGGGGGTTGACTCAATCATAGGCAGGTTGTCTGAGAGGACACATATCGAGTTCATGAACCACGACCTTCGCCGAACATGTGGGAGAATGATGTACCGAGCTGGAGTCAGGATCGGACAGATAGCTCGGATATTCGGCCACAGCGACATACGCACAACGATGAAGTATCTCGGTCTCGACCATGAAGACATGGCCGAGGCAATGAGCCAATATGCCCAGTATCAGAAAGCGGTAGTTTTTCCGAAAGTGGAAAGAATCGAGCATGAGCCAGATGGTGAGAGTGGGCCCAACCGGATTTGAACCGGTGATCTGCGCTGTGTGAGAGCGCCGTCATAACCGCTAGACCATGGGCCCGACCTGAGCAGGCTGATGAATGCCCGATTGGTTTAATATTCTTTTGGAGCTGTGCTGACCCCATTCTTTTATCAACCCAATCTCATTCATGGGGTCGATCAAAGATGCTAGTAAGGACGGCCGAAGGAAAGAGGGACATCAGAGCTCTCTGGATGGAAAAGGGGGTCGTCAAGGCGATAGACCAACGTCTCCTCCCGAGCCAGCTCAAGATTGTCACGATAAGGACCGTCGCTGAGATGGCGCATGCAATCTCAGACATGACCATCAGAGGCGCTCCTTCCATAGGCGCTGCCGGAGCTTACGGCATGGCGCTCGCATGGCTGAGGAAGGAGAATCTGACCAAGGCCTCAATCACCCTGGTCAAGACGCGTCCGACCGCGCACGACCTCTCCTACGGCGTCAACCTGATGCTGTCGAAATGCGACGAGGATCTGGTGGAGGTCGCAGAATCATTCGCAGATGACATCGTGGAAATGTGCCGGAAGATCGGCGAGAACGGCGCCAAGCTGATCAAGGACGGTTACAGGATACTCACACACTGCAACGCAGGCGCGCTCGCGACCGTTGATTTCGGAACCGCCCTGGCTCCCATGAGGGTGGCGCATAGGCAGGGAAAGAGTATCTTCGTGTATGTGGACGAGACGAGACCGAGGCTCCAGGGAGCGAAACTCACTGCCTGGGAGCTCGGGAACGAAGGCATAGATCATGCGATCATTTCGGACAACGCCGCTGGGCATTTCATGAAGAGCTCAGTGGACCTCGTGATCGTCGGCGCTGACAGGATAGCCAGGAACGGCGACTTCGCGAACAAGATAGGGACATACAGCATAGCCGTGCTTGCGAAGGAGAACTGGGTCCCGTTCTATGTTGCTGCTCCGATGAGCACGTTCGACCCCAAGATGAGGACGGGCAAGGAGATTATGATAGAGGAGCGGTCCGAGGACGAGGTACTACAGGTGGGCGGGTGCAGGATAGGCCCGAAAGGCTCAAGGGCTTTGAATCCGGCGTTCGATGTGACACCAGCTCGTTATGTCAAGGGTTTCATTACAGAAAAGGGGATCCTAAGACCCGGGGAGTTCGCGGGTCTAAGGGGACGATGATTGAGGGATCACCGCTTCTGCGCGGCGCGTCTTCAACCAGGGCTTTCCAGCTCGACTGCATATTGCCACCTGAGAGCGTGAGAGAGTGGACATGGAGTCCCGGTAGCCTTTTTATCCAGGTTCAGGATACAGAGCGCGATGATCCTCACCACCAAATGGTTCGGTTCGTTCCTGTGCGATGAGGGGAAGGTCAGGAAGGCAGCTCTTTTCCCCAAGGATCCGAAGGAGATCGCTCTGAGACTCGAGAGGATTGGGAACGGTGAGATACTTGACGAGGAGCTGAACCTCGCATCATCCGCCAAGCAGGTCACGGACCGGAGGCTCTCCGAGTACGGCAAGAAAGTCAAGTTCGATTCATCGTTCATCAAACCCGAAGACTACGGTTTCTCTCTGGACATGTATCGGGAGGCCACCATCGCCCTCGCAAAGCAGGTCGTGAGAACCAGCATCGGACCAGACGTGCACCTCGGTCAAGCAGTCCGTGCTTATGGCGACCTCGTGTTCACCAACAACATGCTGTCCGAGAGGCTGCACGAGTGGTACGGGCTGCACTTCCCGGAGCTCGAGAATGTCGTGACGGGAGAGACGTACACGAAAGCCATCTCCGAGCACGGTTCGAGAGACGCGGTATTGTCCGCGCTCAACCTCGAGATGGATTCGATTGGTTCCGAGGTCGCACAAGAAGACCTCGATTCCGTCAGACTGCTCGCTCATGCGCTGAAGGAGTCGCAGGCGACGAGAGACAAGATAGAGAGATATGTCGAGAGGCGGATGAGCGAGGTCGCGCCGAATGTCAGCAACCTCGTCGGCCCGATTATAGGCGCGAGGCTGATCATGCATGTAGGGAGCCTGCGGCGACTTGCATCCATGCCCTCAGGGACCATCCAGCTCCTTGGAGCTGAGAAGGCGATGTTCAGGCACCTCAAGGAGGGTAGCCGACCACCCAAGCACGGCATCCTGTTCACACATCCGATGGTTAGGAACGCTCCAGGTTGGCAGAGGGGCGCGATCGCGCGAGCGCTCGCCGGGAAGATATGTTTGGCCGCCCGTGCGGACGAATACTCGCATAATGACATCTCAGGATTGCTCAAGGAGCAGTTGGAGAAGCGCGTGGCCGAGATCAAGAGGCAGCGTCCCGTCCCCCCGAAGAGGATGCCGAAGAGGCAGCAGAAACACAGGGATTCCTCGAGAAGGAACCGATAGGGAGCATTCTAAGAGAAGTCATTTCGCCCGTGCGAGTTCGAGCACCGCTGAGCAGTGAATCCTCGCGGCTGTACCTAGCTGTGAGATACTTATCGCCTCTTCCGGCTGATGATACCGCGCGAGTGCGCCTTTCTCCCCTGGCCCGACGCAGACGACAGGAACTCCGACCTCCTTGGCAATGGTATTGTCATCGGCCTCCGAGAGCCCGCAGACGAGCGAAGGTTCTTTTCCAGTGTAGTAGGTGTTCCATTTTCGCGTCACCTTGGCGAGCTCGCTGTTTGCCTGCGTCATATGAGGAAGGTACGGGTCGCCAGACCCCACTTTGAGTCGGACTTCCACTTTGCTATTGAGCTTGAGCTTCTTGATGGTCGCTTCGATTTCTATGCTGATGTCATATGGTTTTCCCGGAACTGTGGCCCTCATCATACGGATGTGGCACTTCTCAGGAACGCTGTAGCTTGTACTATTGCCAGATATTCCAAGAACCAGTTGGCTCTCCCTTAGCGGACTGCTGTTGTCAGACATGACGCCTTGCGCAGATCGCATCCCCATCTTATCGAGCGCGGTGACGATCTTCGCCGCGTCGGAGATCGCATTCACCCCAAGTCGAGGCGTTGACCCGTGCGCGGACCTTCCGCTGACCCAGATGTCGTAGTATGACCCGCCTCGCCTTCCTATTGTGATCACATCAAGGCTGCCGATCCCTTCTCCGACGATGACCGCCTTCGCATTCCGGAACCTGCCCGCGCTGATGAGCGTCCTGGTTCCAGCGCTGTTTTCCTCCTCTCCCGACACCGCTTGAAAGACGATGCTACAATCAAGCCTCCGATTTGAGTGAGCGATAGTCCTGAAAGCAAGCATGAGCGACGCGAGCCCGCACTTCATATCCAAAGAGCCAAGTCCGTAGAGCATGCCTTTCTCGACCTTTGCTCCGAACGGATCATGCTTCCAGCCGTCTTTGACCTCGACCGTGTCCATGTGGCCGTTCAAGACAATTGCTGGCCTGTTCCTAGGACCTATCCTCGCCACCACGGAAGGTCCATAGCCTTCTACAGGCACCAACTCCGGCGCCAGTTTCCACTTGTCGAGACGAGAGGCGATGAACTTGGCAATCCTTTCCTCATCTCTGTACACGCTCGGAATCCGTATGAGTTCCCTGCAGAGTTCTAGTAGTTCCCTCTCGTCGATTGACTCTGCGATGTCGATGTACTCGTTTGAGGACCCTTTCACGGCCATGATCTCGCCAGGTAGATGGCATAGGCCATCTAAAGAACCTTCAGCGCCCTCACCACATTCGGTAAGGTATTTAAGCGCTCATACTTTACCGATGGAATCGAAGTGAATGCCATGGCTACGGAGCAGGTGGAAGTCAGGGAGCTTAGGGAAGGCCGGTACGTGGTTATCGACGATGAGCCGTGCAAGATCTCAAGCATATCGACTTCTAAACCCGGGAAGCATGGAGAGGCCAAGGCCAGGATCGAGGCCATCGGGATTTTCGACGGGAACAAGAAGAGCGTCGTATACCCAGTGAAGCACAGAGTCCAGGTACCCATCATCGACAAGCGCACGGCCCAGATCGTGTCGATCATGGGGGCCGAGGTGCAACTCATGGACCTTGAGACATACGAGATGTTCCACCTGCCGATTACTGACGATGTGAAGGACGACCTGAAGCCGGGCGGCGAGATATTGTACCTCATCACCATGGACAGGAAGAAGATCACAAGGGTGTGATGATGCCGATTCGCGGCATGCTGAGGTATGCGGACGCGGTCTCTTCGCCCGAGGACGCAGAATTCGTGATAGTTGGAGTGCCCTTCGATAAGACCACGACATATAGGAGCGGCACGAGGTTCGCGCCTACAGTTGTCAGGGAGACCTCACAGACCTTCGAGAAAGAGAACTTCGAGCACGGCATCACATTCGACGATATCCCCGTCCACGACGCCGGCGACATGTACGAGGAAGGCCATGTGGACGAGATGGTCCAGTCCGTCGAGGCGGAGGCCAGGAGTATAGTCTCGGCCGGGAAATTTCCGCTGTTCATTGGTGGCGAACACTCGATCTCCCCTCCCGTGGTCAAGGCCTTCGGTGAGATATCGGTCATCACGATAGACGCTCATCTTGATTTCAGGGATGAGTACCAGGGCCTGAAGAACAGCCATGCATGCGCGCACAGGCGTATTGTCGACCATGTGGGCAAGGGGAACGCATTCGCGTTCGGGGTCCGTGCCATCTCCGCGGACGAGAAATTGGATGAGGCGCTCTACGCCGATGCCTTCAGGATCCACGAGGAGGGCACTGAGAAGGTATTCGAGGAGATGTTGTCAAAGCTGAAGCGAAAGCCCATCTACCTGTCGTTGGACATCGACGGCATCGACCCTGCATACGCTCCTGGGACAGGCACTCCCGAGCCGTTCGGGCTCACGCCCTGGGATGTTAGGTACATCATCAACAGGATTGGCGATCGGCTGGTCGGATTCGATGTGGTCGAGATATGCCCGCCCTACGACAACGGCAACACATCGATACTGGGCGCGAGGATGATGCGCGAGGTAATGGCCGTCAAGTGGAAGGCTATGCACAAGAAGTAGAGACTAGCCTCTGACGATCTTCTCCACTCGCTTCTTGAACTCGTCAGCTAGCTGCTCTGATCTCTCCTCGCTTTTCGATTCCGAATAGATCCTGAATATCTGCTCTGTCCCAGAGGGCCTGAGCAGGACCCATCCGTCCTTGAAGAATATCTTCAGCCCATCGGTGGTATCGATCCTTTCGCCCTTGGAAGATTTCGCCAGCTCTGATAGTACCTTCTGCTTCTTGTCCTCAGGGCATGCCGTCTTCTTCTTGCATTGGCAGTACTGAGGTATCCTGTCGTTGATCTCCGAGAGCTTGCCGTGCTTTGCCACAATCTCAAGTATCTTTGCAACTGCCATCGCGCCGTCCCTGCAGTACTGGAAGTTGGCAAAAATCAGCCCTCCGTTCTCCTCACCGCCGAACACGCCGCCCGTGTCCATCATTACTCTGGCGACGACTGGGGACCCGACCTTGGTGTAGATCACAGATCCATTGGCCATCTTGACTGCGTCCTCGATGCACTGCGAGCCCCCGACCGTCGTTACCACCAACCGCCCGGGCTTGTCGAGACAGACGAAGTGAGCGACGATTGCCAAGCTCCTGTCTCCGTAGAGGTATCTGCCCGTGTCATCCACGAATATCGTCCTGTCGGCATCGCCATCATGGACAAATCCGAAATCGAAACCGCCTGAGCTTACCAGCTTCACGAGGTCCTTCGTGTTCTCGGGTGTTGGTTCGCTGTTGTGACCGGGGAACGCCCCGTTCAGGTCTGCGTTGAGAGTGACATACCTGACACCTAGCCTCTCGAGTAGCTTCGGGGTGACGAGGCTGCCAGCGCCGTTGCTGCAGTCCACTGCCACTCTGAGATTCGCCTTCCTTATCGCTCCGACATCAACCTTCGAGATGATGCCGCCGATGTACCTATCGATCGCGGTCGTGTGAGGGGTCAGTCTGCCGACCCTCGCCCAATCGGCCCTGGCAAACTTCCCTTCGTGGTAGAGCCTTTCGATCTGCTCCTCCCTCTCCCGGCTCATCTCGGTCCCATCCGCATCGATCGCCTTGATGCCGTTGAACTCCGGCGGGTTGTGCGAAGCAGTGATGACCACGCCCCCCTGTACACGGCCGGTCTTGACCGCGTACTGGAGAGTCGGTGTTGGCACTATGCCGCAGTCGAGCACGTTGCATCCCGTGGCCATCAGGCCTGAGGCGCACGCGGACTTGATCATCTCGTTGGATGTGCGGGCGTCGGTCCCGATCATGACAGTACCTTTCATTAACGTACCAATCGCCATTCCGAGCCTGAGAGCGAACTGGGTGTCCATCGCGTCTGTGTTGACGAGGCCCCTCACGCCGTTTGTCCCGAAAAGCCTTGGAGCGGATTTCTCGACTGCCATCGGCACCTCTGATGTTCGAATCTCCAATAAAAGCTTCCTATCCTTGACCGGAAGATGGATTTGCCGGGCCAGTATTGTGACAGGAATCGAACATAGCGTTATCGTCTACAATGTGGCGTCCGCAAGGATTTATAATTCCACCCAATCATGCCCCTCCGAGGGGGAGCAGGAAGGATGGGTTTCAAGGAATGGATAATCCCGCAGGAGAAGCACTTCTTCGACCTTTTCGAGCAACAGGCCGATGTGGTCCTCGAGGGTGCTGAAGCGCTCATGGATATGGTCAAGAACTTCGATAACTTAGCCAAGAGGCGGGACCAGATCAAGGACATAGAACACAAGGGTGACGAGCTGGTCCACACGATTGCGGAGGCCCTCAACAAGACATTTGTGACGCCGATGGATCAGGAGGACATCTCCAAGCTCGCGTCAAGGCTGGACGACATCCTGGACTACATCGAGGCCGCTTCGCATCGTCTGTGGTCATATGAGATAAAGGCCGTTCCGCCTGACATGGTGAAACTCACGGAGGTCATCGTGACCTCCTCCAGGGAGGTCAACCACGCGGTCAAGGATCTCAGGAATTTCAAGAAGAAGAACGAGATACTGAAGCATTGCATAGAGATCAACCGGCTGGAGAACACGGGAGACGACATCACCCACGAGGCTGTCGCAGAGCTTTTCAAGAAACACGATGCAGTGGACATTATCAAGCTCAAGGAGATATACGAGTACCTGGAAGAGGCCACCGACAAATGCGAAGACGTAGCTGATGTCATCAAGGATGTCTTCATGAAGAATTCTTAGAGGAGTCCCGATGGAACTGCTTGGCCTCGCTGCAATCACAATCATCTTGACCCTTGGCTTTGACTTCGTGAACGGCTTTCACGACTCAGCGAACTCCATAGCGACCATAGTCGCCACAAAGGTGTTGTCACCGATCGCGGCCGTGAGCATGGCCGCAGTATTCAACTTCGTCGGCATCGTCGTCGGTCAGGAGGTCGCCAAGACCGTTGGCAAGGGCATAATCGACACAGACATCGTCTTTGAGCACGGCGTCCTGCTGGTGTTCTGCGCCGTCATGGGGGCGCTCATCTGGGACCTCATCACGTGGTGGTTCGGCATCCCGACCTCCAGCAGCCACGCGCTTGTCGGTGGTCTCATAGGAGCGGGCGGCGCAGTGGCTGGTTTGGATGCCATAGTCTGGGGAGGCACGCTCAAGACCTCGTCTTTCATCGTGATTTCTCCGCTGGCTGGATTGACCGCCGCATTTCTGCTTATGATCCTGGTGATGTGGATTGCCAGGGGATTCACGAGAACTCTCGTGAATAAGTGGTTCAGAAAGCTGCAGCTTGGCTCGTCCGCCTTCTACTCCTTCACGCACGGCACGAATGATGCTCAGAAGGGAATGGGAGTAATCACGCTAATACTATTGATCAACGCGCCTGGTGCTTCTGGGTCCAGCGAGTTCGTGGTACCGCTCTGGGTCATGGTGGCCTGTCACTTGTCGATCTCCCTGGGCACCTTCTTCGGCGGCTGGAGGATAGTCAAGACGATGGCGTCGAGGATCACCAAGCTGGATCCGTATCAAGGGTTCTGCGCTGAGACGGGTGGGGCAATCATGTTGTTCGCGACGGCCAAGCTGGGCATACCTGTCAGCACGACGCACACGATCTCCGGAGGCATAATGGGCGTAGGCGCGACGCGTCGTCTGTCTGCGGTCAGATGGGGTGTCGGAAGGAAGATCGTCATGGCATGGATACTCACGATCCCTGCCTCCGCGACCATTGCTGGTGCGCTGTTCCTGATCCTCTTGGGTTTGGGATTCTGATCGCAGCTCACGACCTATGGCTGGCCTTTCTGCGCTCCTGCCAGCGGTAGATCAGGTAAGTGACAAAAAGAGCAAACCCGAGCGCGACCCCAACCGCCACTTCATCTGAGAGGCCGACGGCTCTCGCAGCCAAAGCTGCCGCCGCCATCGCCCCCCATGGGATCAAAATCAGAACGAAGAGCTCCCAAGGCTTGGTCCTTCTCTTCCTGATCTTCTTTGCCATGCAATCACCCTAGACGTCCTTCTCGTCTGGCACGGCATTGCTGACAATGGTGGATATGACCTCTTCGCCGTCGGGGATCGTCACGCCGGAATCCACTATCGAATCTACGATCCGGCACCCGGTGCCTATTCTGGCGTCCTCAAGAACTACCGAGCTTTCCACTCGGGAACGAAGCCCAACGATGGCTCTCTCGGACACATAGGCACGAGGTCCTATCACCGCCCCTGCAACGACGGCTTCCTCACAAATGATGAACGGGTTCCTCAGGGTCGCACCCTCGGTCACGCACTTCTTGTGGAGAGTCTTGGATTCCTTCCCCATGAGCGTCCAAAAAGCATCTAGCACGTTCTCGCGCCTGCCGCAGTCTATCCAGTAGCCGTCGAACTTCATACCGTACATCCCCTTATCGAGGATCTTCGGGAACACCTCGCGCTCCATGGACACGAAGCCCTTTCCTATGTAGTCGAGCACTTCATGCTCGAGCGCGTACGCGCCCGCATTTATCAGGTTCGAGAAAGCCTCCTCTCGCTTGGGCTTCTCCTGGAACCTCCTGATCCGGGCGTCCTTGTCGAGGTCGACAACCCCATAGGGTGTGGGATCGTCCACCGGCCAGAGGGATATAGAGGCGATGCCCTTCTTCCTCCTGTGGAACTTGATGAACTTGCCTATGTCGAGCGATGAGATGCTGTCGCCGTTGATCACGAGGAACTGGCCGTCTATGTGGTCCTCGACATTCTTGACGGCCCCACCTGTGCCCATAGGCTTAGGCTCGTCAACGAGCGTTATCTTCCGCTTCGGCTTGCTCTTCAGAAGGTACTCCTCCATCACGTCCTTCTTGTAGCTAACGGGGACGACGACCTCGTCCACTTCCCTCGGGATCGAATCGATGACATGCATTATCAGAGGTTTGCCGACGACAGGGACCAGTGGTTTGGGAATGCGATATGTCAGCGGTCTCAACCGCGTGCCCATGCCTCCGACCAGCAGTACGGCCTTCACGGCATTCTGCATGCCGTTCGTTCGTATAAAGACATCTTGTGCTCCATTCTCTGCGTGACGGCGCTGACGCTGGCAGAACGGAAATCAGAGAACATTCGACCGTTTCAGAGGGGCGAGATGCTTACGACGTTGTTCCCGCGGAGAATGACGGTGCCCAGGCGCTTCACGTTCTCGCCGTACGTCTCCTCCGTGTCCTCAAGAACCATGTTCAGATAGTCGTCGAAGCCAGCGAGTGTGCCTACGAGAGACCTGCTGTCTTTCAGCAGGAGCGAGACCTTCTTGTTCATGGATTTCTCTAACAAACTTAGAGGCATCACCATCTTGAATCACGCTCTTGTCAATGACCACACGTCATTTAAAGGTTTGCGTGAGATGCTGACGCCGAACGCGCGCATCAGGGTATCCTGGACGCTGCTGGTTTTCCCCAGGCGAAGAGCCGAGCCTTGATCGAACCTCTCCTTCCCAAGTACCCGAACCCGATGGGGAAAATGAAGGACACAAGGACAACTGCGACCGCAAACGCTCCCAACCATATGCCGTTGCCAAGACCGCTAGTCCAAGTCAGGTCTCCCACGACGCTCGTTCCCAGGCTGTTTCGGGCCGAACCCCACCACCAGAGCAGCCCCATCAGCTGCGTCAACCCGGCGAGAGGAGTCACGAATGCCGCTGCCGAGCTGAGGATGAAGATCCACGCCCCCACCTTCCACGCGGAGCTCCCCTTCATGAACTGGTATAGGTTAGACTCCAACGGCGATATCTGGATCGAGCTTGTCGATATATTCATGGTGAGCCATGGGAGGGCGATCGCGACGAAAGCGATGAACGCGCCGATGACGCACAGCAGGTTGATCCGCAACTTCGCGGATGAATCGTATGGACTGAACGTCAGGAACCTGTTGGCCGTGCTAACCATCCTCCGCAACACGCTCGTGTTCGATCTATGCCCGGGCCCGATTGGCAGGCAAAGGCCCACAAGCACTACAGCTACGGACAAGATGCCGAGGTATGCTCCTAATGAGAGTTCCTGAGTCCCCTGCATGTCTCTGTAGGCGGCTGGGTACGCATACAGGAAGCCAAGCATCCCTCCCAGCTGCGCGAATCCGCCTGTCGGTGTCACGAACGCCAGACCTGAGCCGACCACGAACATCGAACAGGCGAGGATGAACACGGTCGTGAAGCCAGGCGGCCCCAACAGGATGTCATTGACAAGCAGATCGCGATAGTGGACATGATCGGGCAGGTCGCCGCCGATTATCCATGGAAAGAACAGGGACGCGAAGCCTAGGGCCGTCCCGAGCACGCACAGGACATTGACCTTGAGCTGGATTACGCTCACCCGTTGTGAAATCTGCTTGTTCCAGTATTAAGCCTTGTGACCGTGTTATCATGTGGCAGACTGCAGTCAAAACAGGCCAGCTGGCGAATCCACCTCAGCTAGGCCTTAGACAGGCTTCCCGGACATCTTGGAGAGCTCGACCTCGAGCCACGCCTTGACATCCTGCCTTGACCTGGCGTCGATCCCGAAGGTCTCTATGAACTTCTTCGTGGTGGTGAGCTCAATGCTCTTCCTCTTCGGCTTCGCCTTCACGAGTCCGAGGTCGACTAACTGCTTGACATGGTCGTATATCTTGTTCCCAACGAGGTCGAACATCTTGCTCTGGAGGACCGGCTGGTAGTACGCTATCAGTGAAGCTGTCTTGATCATGTCCTTGGGCACCTTGAGGTCTGCGAACCTCGCCGCCGGTTGGCTGAACTCCTTCTTGACCTGCATGGCGTACCTTGTGCCCATCTTGGCTATCTCGATGGCCCTGTCCGAGCCGTTGTACTCATCGATGAGCTTGTTCAGCGCCGACCGAATGGTCCTCACATCCAGGCCAGAAGCCGTCTGCAGGTCCGTGACCGTCACGGGCTTCGCGGCTGAGAAAAGCTCAGCCTCGACTATCCTCTCGCTCTTCACTTGACCACCGAAACCTCTTCCATCTTCTGTGCCTCGATGGCCGACGCGTCTTCGATCTGCGCGATGTCCCACGGGACCGTCAGCTCAAGGAATATCTCGCCGTAGGGCATCTTCTCCTGCCAGATGTGTATCTTCCCGATGCGGGCGAGGAACAGGATCGAAATGAACACCATGACCCGGTCAGCCTTGCCGGTCGTGTACAGGTCGGCTATCGGCACGGAGCCCTGACCGCACTTCTGGATCCTCTCCCAGACCAGGGCGATGTCCTCTTCCAGGTTCTCCTTGTGTGCCTTGTCGTCGAAGTCCGGCCTCTTGTACTTCTGCATGAACTTGGCCAGCTCCTGCCGGATGTCGCTCTCCTTCTTGGCCTCCTCGAACGCGTCCAGGAGGTCTATGAGGGTGACGGGCCTGTCGCACTTGCGCCTGACCTTCTCGTCTATGGGCATCTCATCTGTGTGCAGAAGCATCTCGCCGGTCCCGAGCTCGAACGGGTCCACGAACAGGTCCAGGTTCTCCGGGTTCCAGCCGTCGAACATCATCTCGACCTGCTCGGGCCTGTCGACCCTCAGCAGGACCTGCTCGGACTGGAGCTTCAGTATCTCCCAGGCCATGTAGACTATCTTCCCGGCTATGATGAGGTTCAGCTCAGAGGCCTTCTTGACCCTCTGGAGGTACATCTTGGAGAACTCGATCAGGTTGATGTCCCACGGGTTCATGCGCTGCGTGACCACTAGCTCGAAGACGAGCGCGACGCTCTTCTCGAAGGGGTCGTCCGATCCGACGAGCGTGCCTCTCTGCATCTCATCGACCATCTTGAGATAGCATTCGATCCTCGATTCCTTGCCCGCGCCTGAGTCATCCTCTATGATGGACTTCTGGAACATCAGGTGGTTCAGGACATCGCTGCATTCTGTCGTGAAAGTCATCTAGCTGGCCTCCTCTTCCGCCTTCGGCTGTTCATCGGTCTGCTCCGGCACGTCCGCGCCCTCGCCGATGTTGGGCTTCATGACGAGGTAGGATATGCCCTCGCGCTGCATCGTCACACCTATGATGTGGTCCGCCTCCCTGAGCGTGATGTTCCTGAGGGATATCTGTATGAACTGGGCGTTCTTCGCGCTCCTCTTGACGGCCTTGGCGACGTTCTCCGCGTTGATCCCGTCCAGGAACATGTCGACCTCATCCAGCAAATAGAACGGCGAGGGCTCGTGCGCCTGGATGGCGAATATGAACGATAGCGCGGTCAGGCTCTTCTCGCCGCCCGACAACGCCTCCATCCGGACGACCTTCTTGTCCTTCGGCCGCGCCTTGATGATGAGTCCGCCCGCGAGCGGGTCCTCCTCGTTCTCGAGCAACAGTTCGGCATCTCCACCGTTGGACAGCTCGGCGAAGATCCTTTTGAAGTTCTCGTTGATCCCGACGAATATCTTATTGAACCCGAGCTTCTTCTTGTCGTTGAGCTCCGCCACGAGCTTCATGAGGTTGGACTTCTGTTTCCCTAGCTGGCCGATCTCGTCCTTGAGCCCATCGAACCTGTGTCTCTTCTCCTCGTATTCGTCTATCGCCTTGAGGTTGACCGCCCCGAGAGTGGATATCTGTCTCTCGCAGTCCCCGATGGTGATCTTCAGGTCCTCGACGGACGGGACCTGCTCGGGCAGCTTGACCGCGGAGTACTGAGCGAGCTCTGATTCCGCCTCCTGTAGCTTCTTCTCGGTCTCGCCCACCTTCGTCTGGAGGCTCAGGACGAAGTCGCAGCTCGTCTGAGCCTTCGTGTGGAACTTCTCGATGCCGGCCTCGGTGTCAGTCTTCTTCTTGTAGAGTGAATCGCGCTTGGTCCTGAGGGTGTTAAGCTTGTCACCCATCGACCTCTCCATCTTCTGGAGGGCCTTGAGTTCGGTCTCCTGTTGGACCTGCTTCTCGGCGCTCTCCTCGCCCTTCTGCTTGAGCTCCTTGAGCTTGTCTTCGGTTTGCTGAATGCCGGCTTCGAGCTCGGCTTTCCTGCCCTGGACTAGCTCCATCTGCTTTGTTGTTGTCTGTATCTCCGAGTTGAGGTTCGCCACCTCGTTCGACAGTTCGAAGATCTCCGCCTCAAGCTCCTTCAGCTGCTTCGAGAGCTCGTGGGGCGTTGCCTCCATGAGCTTCTTGTCCTTGGTCTCCTTCTTCTTCTTGGTCTTCTCGATGTCGTCCTGGAACCTGCCCAGGTCGGTCTTCGTCCTGTCCAGGAGGTCCATGCTGTCGGCGATTTCCTTGTTCTTGGTATCCAGCTCCGCCTCGAGTGATGATAGCTTCGTCTCGAACTCCTTCTTCTTGGTCTCGAGCACTGCTATCTTGACGCTCTCTCCGCCGTCCTTGGTCGTGGCATCGTGGATCTGGGTCTCCAACTGAGATATGCTGAGCTTGAGCTCTGCGACCTCCGCCTGTATCTTCTCGGACTCCTCGATGGCCGTCCGGAGCTCTGCCGCCTTCTTCTCGATCTTGCTCTCCGACGGCGCGCCGAACTTCATCATGTTCTTGTCGAGCGTTCCACCGACCATCGCGCCGCTTGCCTCTGCCAGTTCGCCCTCCAATGTGACAAGTCTGATCCCGCCCATCAGTCTCCTGGCCTCTTCCAGGTTCTTCACGACGACGGTGTCGCCGAAGACGAACCAGAAAGCCGTCCTGTACTTCTCCTCGAACTTGACAAGGTCGATCGCGAATCCGATGGAGCCTTTGGCCGCCATTATCGCCTTGCCCCTCGGTCTGCCATCGATCATCTTGTTGAGCGGCAGGAACGTCGCCCTGCCGACCTTGTTCTTCTTGAGGTAGCTGATGCAGTCGGATGCGACCGCATCTGAATCGACAACTATGGACTGCATCCGGGCGCCTGCAGAGACATTCACCGCAGTCTCATACTCGTCTTGGACCTCAGCCAGTTCCGCGATTGTGCCATGGATGCCCTTGATTGTGCCCTTGTCCCTAGCCTCGAGGAGCGTGCTCACGGCGTTGTTGTAGCCCTTCCTGACCTGGTTGACTGCCTCAGCCTCCGCCTTGAACTGGTTGTACTCCCTCGTGAGACTCTTGATGGCGTTCTCCAGATCCTGATACTGCTCCAACAGCTTCCGTTCCTTGTTCCTCTTCGCCTGGTATTCTTCCTGGAGCTTCCTCGAGCTCTGGGTCGTGCCCTTCGTCTCGTTCTTGAGCTCCTTGATAGACCATTCTGCGTCCTTGAGCTCGAATTCGTAGGTCTTCTTCGTCTCTTCCAGGTTGGCGATGTCGATCTTCAGTCTCTGGACCCGCTCGTTGAGCCTGTCCTGCTCGAGGTTCAGCGCGTGGAGCTTCTCCTCCTTCGTTGTGACCTCTACCGACAGTCCTATGGCTTCCTTCTGGAGGTTGCTGAGATCGGAATCTGATTTGGAGATCTCGTCCTGATGCTCGGTAAGCCGTCCCCGCTTCTCCTCGAGATGTCCCGACTTCTCCTTGTGTGTCTGCTTGAGCGGCGCGAGCTTGTCATCCAGCTCCTTCAGGTCCTTCGTGACGGCCTTCTGGTCCTCCTGCTGGGCCACCTTGACCTCCTTGAGCGACTCGATCATCTCCGCGGAGTTCGTGACGGAATCCTTGGCACGGGCGATCTCCACCCTGAGGGTGTCGATCTTGTCCTTGATCTCCTTGGCCTCCTCGCCCCCGCGCTCGGTGATCTCCGCCTCCACGGCCGTGAGCTCCTGGCTGACCTCCGTGAGCTCCGCCTCCAGCTCCGTCTTCTTGGCTTCCGCCTTCTCCTTCTCGGCTGTGTAGTTGGTGATCTGCTCATTGACGGACGCGATCTCTCGTTCGATCGACACCTTCCTCTTCATCACCATGCACGCCTGCGATGAAACGAGTGTGTCGTGGAGGTCCTTGTACTTCAGGGCGCCCTCCCGGTCCGCGTCCAGCTGCCTCATCTGTTTCTTGAGCTCGTCGTGGATGATGGACAGGCGGTTGATGTTCTCCTCGGCTGCCAAGCGTTCCTTCTCGGCGCTCTGGATCTCCTCGTCGAACTTGGTTATGCCTGATATGTCGTCGAGTATGCGCCTGCGTTCCAGGTTGGTCATCTCGACTATCCTCGTGATGTCTCCCTGCTGGACGAAGTTGTACCCGTCCGCGCTTATGTGCGCATTTGCAAGGAGATTGTCGAATTCACCCAAGGAGGACCTTCTGTCATTGACATAGAAGTAAGAGTAGTATCCCTCCACGTTATCCGAAACGCGCACGACGCGCGTGAGCTTCACCGTGGCGGAATCGATCGGGATGAGCCTGTCGGAGTTGTCGAAGACCAGGCTCACCTTGGTCTCGCTTGCAGGCTTCTTGTCCTTGCCGCCGTTGAATATGAGGTCAGTGAGCTTTCCCGCCCTGATCACTCTCGAGCTGCGAGGACCCAGCACGAACAGGATCCCGTCAGAGATGTTCGACTTGCCTGCGCCGTTCGGCCCGGTGACTGCGCTGTAGCCCTCCAATAGAGGGATTCTCGTCTTCCGAGCGAACGACTTGAAGTTCTCGAGCTCGATCTCCTTCAGATACATCGGTTTCCTCTCCAAGCGGAATGCGAAAACATGGCGTGGCTGGAGCTTAGCTGCAATGCTGTTCTCTGCATCCCATCCCGTGAAGTCCGACATGTGTCGGACGCACAATAAAATGGGCTACAGAGTATATAATACTTAGGCCCACAAGTGGGCCTAGTTCGGCCGGCTCAGAGCCTGGTATGCGCTCAGAAGCTCCGTTCTGGACCGGTTCCAGGAGTACTCCTGGTCGTAGAGCTGTCTTCCCTTTCGCCCCATGTCGACTAGCGATTTGGTGTTTGATGTGGACTTGATCACAGCCTCAATGAATGCCGCCTTGTTGTACGGGATGACGATCCCGCATCCTGCCGCTTCGACCTTCTTCGCGATGTCCAAACCCTTGGTAGTGAGCATCGGCCTGCCCACCGCCATCGCGTTGATGATCTTGCCAGGGGTTCCAACCACATTGTTCGAATTTGAGGGGTCCATCATGGCGATAACGAGGTCGCTCGCGTATGTGATCCTGAGTGCCTCATCCGTATCGACCGTACCTATGAACTTCACAGCTGGGTTGTGCAAAGCCTCCCTTGACACCATCGGTTTGAGAGTCCCGTTCCCTGCGACCACGACGGTGATCTTGTCCGCTGCTGTGAAAGAGGTGACTGCCTCCTCAACGAATCTGCCCGGTTCGAGCGAACCTAGGTATGACACGACGAACCCTCTTAGCCCGTATCTGCTTCTGATGGCCTGGACGTCTGTTCCCTCGATCACGGACGGGTCCTGACTGGTCGTCACGACCCGCGCCCTATCCTTTCTGCCAGCGGACAACTCTTCAGCCAGGGCTTCGCTGACCGTTATGACGGCATCGGCTCTCCGGGCGCACCTCCTCTCCCAGGTCCACACGAGCTTTGAGATCGGGCCCACTTCATTCTCAATCATCTTTGCGTAGAGCTCGTGCGCATCGTAGAGAAGTGGTCTTCCTGACAACTTCGAGATCGCCATACCGAGTGGGAGAGTATCGAAATCATTTGCGTGTATGACATCGAATTCGATGTGCCTGCTTGCTCGCAAAGCCCTGATCCAGAACCTCGGAAGCCTAGCCAGAATCTTGCCTGGAGCTCTCTGCGGAGCCTTCGGACCTAGGCGGATGACATGGATTCCAGCCTCATCTGCCTCCGGAGGTCTGCTCATCTCCCTATCCCAGGCTAGGAGATGGACCTGGTACCCCGCGCTGATTAGCGCCCTGGCCTCAAGTTGGACCCTAGGGTCTGGCCTGTAGGGATTAGACAGCAGCATCAGGGTAGAAGGCATCGGCCAGTGAATCCACGGACGGGCTATAAAATGACATCCGTTTGTCTGGTCAGACCTTGATTACCTTTCCCTCGACCATGGATCTCTTCGCAGCCTCGATCAGCTCGACCGTCCTTACGCCGACGGTCCCGCTGTTCCTGGTCTCGTTCGTAGGGTCGCTGAACGACTGCACGAAGTGTATGAGTTCGTCTCTTATCGTGTTGTTCGGGTTGATCAGGATGTCCTTTGTGTAGCCGCTCTCGTATACGGTGATCTTCTGAGCGACTGCATCGATCAGGGCGGACCTCGTCTCGCCCGCGATGAATATCTGCCTGGTCTTCTTGGGCACCAGCCAGGAGATGTTCGCCATGGAGATCATGCCGTCCTTGAACTTGGATGCGACATAGGCCGTTTCCTCGCCATCCTTCCTTCTGAACGGCCCACCCGTGCAGCTCACCTCGACCGGCCACTGGTCCGTTAGATAGTTTTGGATGTCGAACATGTGCGGCGCGAGGTCGAATAGGACGTCCCTGTCGGGAAACGCCTTCTCAAGGTTGAGCCAGTCGCACTCTATCAGGTAGAGCTTCCCGAAGTAGTTCTCCTCCTTGATAAGGCGTCTGACCTCGTGCAGGGCGTTGTTGAACCTGAAGATGTGGCCTACTGACAGCGTTAGCTTCTTCTTCTGCGCGAGCCCGACCAGCTCCTTGCCCTCCTTCGAGTTCAAGGTGATGGGCTTCTCCACCAGGACGTGCTTCCCGGCCTCCAGCGCCTCCTTCGTGATCCTGTAGTGCATCTGGTTGGGAGTGCATATGTTGACCGCGTGGAGGTCCTTCATTGCCAGGAGCTTCTTGTAGTCCGTGAAGCCGTTCTTCACGCCGTACCTCTCCGCGCAGAACTGGAGGTTCTTCTCGTCCAGGTCGGAGACGCCTACCAGACTGACTTCTTCGACCTTGGTGTACTCATCGACGATCTTCCTACCCCAATATCCGACGCCTATGACACCGACATTGTACTTGGCCATGTGAATCCGCCTACTTGTCGTAGAACTCCTTGACGCAATCGACAACGTACTTGATCTGGTCCTGCGTGATGTCCGCGAACATCGGGATGGCGATGACCTCCTTGCAGCACTTCTCCGTCACCGGGAGCATGCCCTCCTTGAAACCGAACATCTGCTTGTAGATCGGCTGAAGGTGAATCGGTATCTCGTAGTTAAGTCCGACGCCCACACCTTTGCCGTCGAGGTGGGCCTTGAGCTCGTACCGCGTCTTCGTCCTCATGGTGTACAGGTGGTACACAGGCGTCACATCGCTCGTCGGGCCCGGCGGGAGCACCAGGTCTCCCACGCCCTTGAGCATCTGGTCGTACATCTTGGCCGCCACGCGCCTCTTGTCGTTCCACTCGGGCAGCATCTTTAGCTGCTCGATGCCGACCGCCGCGTTGGCCGAGTTGAGCCTGTAAGTGTATCCGATGATGTCGTGCTCGTAGTTGCTCCCCTTCTTGCGGCCGCAGTGCCTCATCCTCTGGCACGCGTCAGCGACCTTGTCGTCGTTGGTCGTGATCATGCCTCCGTCGCCACCCACGTGCATGTTCTTGGTCGGATAGAATGAGAAGCATCCTGCGTCCGCCAGGTTGCCTGCAGTATTTCCCTTGTAGCGGGCGCCGTGCGCTTGGCAGGCATCCTCGATGACCACTATGTTGTTCTTCTTCGCGATTTCGTTGATCTCGTCCATCGCCGCGACATGTCCGTAGAGGTGGACGGGCATGACGGCCTTGGTCTTCTGGTCGAGCGCGGCCTTCAGCTTCGCGGGATCGATCGTGTAATCCTTCTCCAGTACGTCGGCGAAATCCGGCACTGCACAGAATGGAACGAATGCGTTCGTAGTCGCGACGAAAGACATGGCAGGCGTCACGACCCTGTCCCCGGCCTTGAGTCCGTAGGCCTGCAGTGCCAGCTGGAGCGAGGCTGTTCCTGAGCTGACTGCGATTGCGTACTTCGACCCGCACATCTTCGCGAATGCCTCTTCGAACTTGAAGACGCTCTCGCCGAGCGTCAGCCTCTCGTTCCTGAGGGCGTTCGCCGCGGCCTCAATCATCTTTTCGGTCATGACTGGTTGAGCGATTGGAACCTTCATCTCTTTCCCTTTCCTTTGTTGGGCTTCCTCTTGTCCGCTCCCCTTGAACCGATCTTCTTCGCCGGGACGCCCCCGACGATGGCATTGGCCGGGACGTTCTTCGTGACGACAGCTCCCGCGGCCACCAGGGCGTTCTCGCCTATCGTCACACCGCAGACTATGGTGGCGTTGGCACCTATCGATGCGCCCTTCTTCACCAGCGTCGGGGTGACCTCCCAGTCGCCCACGGCCTTGGGCACTTTGTCGTTGGTGAAGCACGCGTGCGGTCCGATGAAGACCTCGTCCTCGATCGTCACTCCCGTCGGGATGAACGCGAAGGCTTCGATCTTGCACCTGTCGCCTATCTTGACCCCGCGCTGAATCTCGACATAGGCGGCGATCCTGCAGCTCTTGCCGATCTTGCACCCATACAGATTCACGAATTCCCGCACGATAGTGTCTTCTCCAACGTCCACGTCCTCAATGCTGTAGTACTTGGCCATCAGCTTCAAGGCAGAACCTCTTACTGCGGAATCCCGACCTAGCTATAATACATTATGGCGTATGATTCAAACCCTGATGGCCTAGAGAATGCCCACCCTCCCACAGCCTTGATCTACTGGCTTGGCATTTCGGCGGACAAGGTGGTAGTTTGGAGAGTATTGCAGTCGCTGGTGGAACGAAACCTTCGGTTCTGAAAGTGATAAAATCTGATTTGATTGCTTTCATAGCCTGGCCGTCCTTGCTGGTGGGACCGGTGTTCCTAGTGTTGGCAATGTTGTCTTCCGGGAAATCCACGGAGACTTCTGAGAGCGCGGACCCGAATCTCATGCCAACAATACTCGCTATCCTGGGAATTGTTGAGTTGACCTCAGGTGCCCTTCTCCTCGCTTGGAAGTCAAGCATTGTCGCTGACGTATTCGCACATGGCGTCGAAACCAGGAGTCGCCTGGTGAGTTACGACAAGGAGGCTGGAAGAGTGACATTCGAGTTTGCTTTTGAGGAACAGCAACAGAAAGCATCTAAGCACGTGTTCGGGCGCAAGTCGTTTCCAAACCCACAAGTAGGCCAAGAAGTCGTACTGATCGTCCATCATGACCGGCCAGACAGGTTCGTCATCCGCGATCAGTATCTGTGACACCGTCAATGCTTCCTGATGGCGAACTCGGGCGCGGACTTCAGTTCATCTGCCAAGTCCTTCCTTTCCATGCTGAGCGCAACGGTCGCCCGTATCCAATCGGCCTTGCTGCCGATGTCAAATCTTCTGCCCTTGAACTTCAGGCCGTAGAGCCCGCTCTTTCGGCAGACCAATCGCATCGCGTCCGTGAGCTGGTACTCGCCCCCCTTGCCCGGGCCTATCTTCTCCAGGGACGAAAATATGTCCGGTTGGAACACATAGCGGCCGATGATGGCAAGGTCTGACGGCGCCTCCTCAGGGGACGGCTTCTCCACCAGGTCGTCGACCTTGTAGATGTCATCCTTCACGCGCCTGCCCTTGATGACCCCATATCTCTGTATCTTGGACTTCGGTACCTGCTCCACTCCAACCACAGACGCCTTCACGTCGTCGAACACGTCGACGAGCTGACCGATGCACGGCTTGTCGCTGACGACGATGTCGTCGCCGAGCATGACTGCGAACGGCTCGTTGCCTATGTGCTTCTTGGCGCAGAGTATTGCGTGCCCTAGCCCCAGCTGTTCTTTTTGTCGGATGTAGAATATGTCGGCCATGGAGGCGATCCTCTGGACCTCCGCGAGAGCCTCCGAGTTGCCCGATTCCCTAAGCTTGTGCTCGAGCTCGTAGGATTTGTCGAAGTGGTCCTCAATCGCTCTCTTCCCTCTGCCCGTGATGATGATGATGTCCGTCATCCCCGACGCGACCGCCTCCTCGACCACATACTGAATCGCGGGCTTGTCGACCACGGGCAGCATCTCCTTGGGCTGGGCTTTCGTAGCGGGCAGGAACCTGATCCCCATGCCCGCAGCCGGTATGACGACCTTCATCGTCCGAATGAACATCTGGCAGCCATATAATCCTTTCCTGATTGCCTGGCCAGGCAATGGGAAGGGTTATTACTCTCCCTGCCGGTTGCAGGCTCGATGAAGATATGCGTCATCGGCGCGGGCTATGTCGGCCTCGCGACCGGTGTCATGTTCGGGAAGCTGGGGCACGATGTGTCCGTGGCGGACATCGACCAGGGTAGAGTCAAGACAGTAAATTCAGGGAGACTGCCATTCTATGAACCCCCGCTGGAGAAGGAGCTCGCGAGACTTGTCAAGAACGGCCTTCTCAAGGCGACGATGGAGACTGTCCGGGCAGCCTCAGAGTCCAAGTTCGTGTTCATCTGCGTCCAGACACCGTCGTTGCCGTCCGGCAGGATAGATGTCAGGCCGGTCAAGGCCGCCAGCAGGAGCATAGCGAAGGCCCTGAGACGCTCTGACAAATACAAGGTTGTCGTGGTGAAGAGCACAGTGGTCCCTTCCACCACCGATTCAATCGTGAAACCGATCCTCGAGAAGGCCTCGGGCAAGGATTTCGGGCTCTGCATGAACCCGGAGTTCCTCCAAGAAGGGAGCGCTCTCAGGGACAGCATGAAGCCGTCCAGAGTGGTGGTCGGCTCCGAGGACAAGCGCGCTGGCGACCTTCTGATGGCTCTCTTCGCCCCGATCAAAGCCCCAAAGATAAGAACCGACCTTCGCTCGGCGGAGATGATCAAGTACGCATCCAATATGTTCCTCGCCACCAAGATATCCTATTCAAACGAGATCGCGAACATGTGTGTCAGATTCGGGGTCGACTCCGAGGGCGTGCTGAAGGCTGCTGGCATGGACCCCAGGATCGGGCCCCTGTTCCTCAAGCCAGGCCTCGGCTACGGCGGCAGCTGCTTGCCTAAGGACGTCAAAGCCCTGAAGGATAAGGCACGGGCGGAGGGCTACAGCTCGAAGCTCCTGTCCACCTTGCTGGCGATCAACGACCTGCAGCCGATCGAAGGCGTTCGCATCCTCGAGGAGGAGATAGGGAGCTTGGAGACAAAGAGGGTAGCCGTTCTCGGACTCGCGTTCAAAGGCGGCGTGGACGATATCCGCGAGACCCGGGCGGTGCCGCTCGTGACTCAGTTGCTCGCCAAGGGCGCGCGTGTGGTTGCCTTCGACCCGATGGCGATGGGGAGCTTCATCAGACTAATGCCGACGATAGAGTACGCGGAATCCGCTGCCGAGTGTCTCGAGGGCGCTGACGGATGCATCATCCAGGCAGACTGGCCGGAGTTCAGGAAGCTCGGAAAGAGAGAGTTCTCCAAGATGAAGAGGGCAGTGATCGTTGATGGCAGGAGATGCCTGGATCCTCAGAAGGTCGAGAGGGCGGGCGCGAGGTATCTCGGGATCGGCTACGGCAAGGCCAGGAAAGGATAGGCCAGGAATCCGAGAAACCATAATATGCAGCTAAGGTTTTCTGAAGGTGCCAATAACATGATGATAAGCGTCGTCCTCAACCTGCTCAACGAGAAGAACCACATAAGGGACCTTCTGGACAGCCTCGTGACGCAGGAGCTGCCGTTCGAGATAGTCATAGTCGACGCGGGCAGCTGGGATGGCACTGTGGACATCGTCAGGAAGTACATGGAAGGCCACCCCGAGGTCGCCCTGTACCATCGCCCGGGAACAAGGGGCGAGAGCACCAACTTCGGGCTCCTGAAAGTGAAGGGGGACGCGATCGCCACCATCGGCGGAGACTGCATCGCGAACCCATTCTGGCTGAAGGAGCTTAGAAAGACCCTTAAGACGCACGACATCGCCGCTGGCAAGACGATCAACATCGGCTACCACGCCTTCGAGGACCTCGAGCGTGTGGAGTTCTATCACCGTGGCATGGATATCTCGTATCCTAGCGGCAACATGGCCTGGCGCAAGAAAGTCATAGACGATGTCGTAGGGTTCGACCCGTGGTTCGTGACCGCTGAGGACATCGATCTCAATTATAGGGCGGTCGAGAAGGGGTACACCCTCGGCTACAACGAAGACGCAATCGTGTATCACAGGATGAAAGAGAGCTTCCGCAAGTTCTTCAAACAGGCCTTCTGGAACGGCTGGGGCAGGAAGCAGCTCACAATGAAGCACGGCAGGCTGTGGTCGAGCTACAAACCGCAGAGGTTGCTCGAGACATCCAGGTCCGTCTGGGCCGTCGCGAGGCTGTTCTTCGCGGTGCTCGGATACTTGGTGTGCAAATTCTACGAGCGGTCACCGTACATGCCGCCCACAGGCAAGCGGCCGCGGAGATTCAGGCTAGTCTTCCCAGGGAGGTGATCGCACGGACAAGGGCAAGGTGTCGGTCATCATCCCGACAATGAACGAGGAGAAGAGCATCGGCCTGGTGATCGGCGAGGTCAAGCAGGCCCTGGGACACAGGCCGTTCGAGATCTTGGTCGTGGACACAGACTCCAAGGACCGTACCAGAGAGATCGCATCCGGGACGGGCGCTGTCGTCATCGATGAGCCTCGGAGGGGTTACGGCCGTGCCTACAAGACGGGTTTCGAGAAAGCCTCGGGCGACTACATCGTCACGCTCGATGCGGACATGACCTATCCGGCATCTGACATCCCAGCACTCCTTGACATGCTCGAGGGCAAGGCCCTCGACTTCATCACGACGAACAGGTTCGCGCGGATGGAGGAGGGCGCGATGGGCGCGAAGCACAGGTTCGGGAACTGGGTCCTGTCGACGGCCACGAGGCTGCTCTTTCGAGTCAAGGTCAAGGACTCCCAGAGCGGCATGTGGGTGTTCAGGCGTGCGATACTGAAGGACCTCATCCTTAAGAGCGATGGGATGGCTCTGTCAGAGGAGATCAAGGTGGAGGCGTTCAGGAAGTCCAAAGCGGCAGAGGTGCCGATCACCTACAGGCAGAGGGTGGGTGAGGTCAAGCTCAGCAGTTGGCATGACGGGTTCGGGAACCTCAGATACTTGTTCAAGAAGCGGTTCTGATCAGTCCTTGTTCGAGGAGTTCTTTCCTTTCTCCAGGAGCAACAATAGCGCGAATATGAGTATCAAGATCCCGGGCAGAATAGAGAGGCACAGAAGCACCAGATCCCCAGCCTGTTTATGGGGCTGGTCGAACACTTGTATCTCGGTCAGCGACTGGTTGGAGGTCACCACGATCCATCCGTTGCCCACGACCTCACCGTTCGGTCCGTTGAGGACCTCCACCCGCACCATCTGTCCGATGTCGACATCAGACGGTGCGATTAGCACCATTGCGAAAGTCGGGTTGATGTCCCGGACTAAGAGGCTTTTGTTCCCGACGGTCCCCCTCACTTGATAACCTTGATGGATGACCTCACCGTCCTTGACGAGCCTTACCTCCATCAAGACCTGCCCGTAGAGGGTCGCGTTCAGCGCCTGGTAGGAGACAGCCACCCCGTCCCTCTCTGCGCTGGTCGCCAGCACTAATGACCCGAACACGTCGTTGATCACAATCGGCGACTTGTCGCTCTTACTGAATATGTCTAGCAGCGTCATGCCGCCAGGTTCGCGCCTGAAGACCCAAGCTGTGATGGTCGTGTAGTCGTAGGACCAATTCAAATCCAACTCCGTGGGCAATCCGAAGAGTCCTATCGAATCGTTCCCGGCTTTGTATGTTATCGTCGGGCCCGGCAAGCTCTCGTTTGTAGGTCCTGGGTGTCTCGCGAGTCTGCCGAAGTCATACCATGATGTGGACGCCAGCTGGAGCTCGATGTATGTGTCATCTACGGATGATGTGTTCGGAGCGTAGATGATCGCGCCCGTTGCGTTGTGCGTTGTGATCCCGTCATAAGGATCCGGGTTGGACCACTCTTTGAAGTACGTGACCATATTCTGGTAGGACATCGCTGACTCGATAGCCAACATGCGTATCTCGAACGGAAGATTTCTCCTCTGCAATTGGTCCATCAGATTCCCGAAGTCCACTGCCCAAGCGGTCTCGTATGACTCAGCGGCCTCAAAAGCTTCCATGATGGTCCCGTGGAAGATGCTATCGTACTTCTTCCCCTGGTCGGAGAGCGCTATGAGGTCGTTCATCACTGGCTCGAGCCTCGAGAGGTTGTAGACTCCCATCGTTGCTGAATATGGCGAATTGACCATCGACCAGTCAACATACGCGTCCACGATTCTAGCACCGAACGCCTCGGGTGCCAGGTTCGTGTCGATTGCTAGGCCGTCCAGGACTTGCGTGTATGGAAGACCTTGGAACGGGACGTCCTTCTCCGAGCTGACGAAGATCCTGGTGTACTCTCTGATCTGGTTCAGCATCTCGAAAGAAGCCTCCGCGCACGAGTCGATGATGACCATGTCCAGAGGCCTTCCGAGGCTCGATGTGGAGCTGACGAGGGCAGACCTCAGCTCTGGAAGTGACATGATGTCCGTGCCGTCAGGGCACAGGCCGTGCCAATTCGCCCCGTGTCCCCAGAGTATCAACACATATCTCTGCGCTGGATACGCGGACACGGAGAAGTTGATGAACGCGCTGAGCGTGTCCGGGGATGCCATGTTCACCTCTCCGCTCGGAGGTATCACGATGCCCGAGTCGTTCACTCTCCACGAGACTATCGTTGGGTCGAGGCCGTTCGGATCCTGCTGCACCCTCAGCAGAGTCGTGTTGCTGTCGCCGTACTCATCTACAAGGGCGATGATGTTCGTCCCCGCCATCTGCTGCGCGGCCTCCATCTCGTTGACGTCGTCCTGCCAAGATAGGATCGGGGTCGCGTCGTCCGCCATATAGACCATTATCGTCCAGGTCGTCACGGTCAGGTCCGCTTTCATGGCCTTGGACGATATTCCGACTGGGCTCATCAGGATAGGAAGAAGAAGGATGGCGGTCAGAAGGATCTGCGGCCGGCTCATCGAACGATTGATACGGTTGGACAAGTACAATAAGATTTCATTTCTTGGGTCCCGTCTTGACAACGCCTGCAGCTTCCAGGCATCTCCTTATGTCCTCCTCGAACCTCTTGAGGCTCTTCCTCTGGTAGAGACAAGCTGCTGGATGGAATGTGACGAAGAGCCGGACCTTCTTCCCGGCGATGGTTAGTGGAATCTCCTTTCCTGCCAGGTCGGATATTTTATCTCTGTTGTTCAATAAATAGTTTGCTGCCGTCTGGCCCAGAGCGCAAACGACTTTCGGAGAGACGTCTCTCAACTCCGATTCGAGGAACATGGAACATTTCTCGACCTCATCCCTCCTGGGTTTTCTATTGTCTGTCGGCCTGCACTTGACTAGGTTTCCGACAAAGACCTGATCACGACTGGCGCCAGCTCTCTCGATGGCGTCATTGAGAACCTTCCCTGCGCGACCGATGAAAGGCTGTCCCTTCAGGTCCTCGTCCTTCCCTGGGGCCTCGCCGATGAAGAATATCCTGGAATCGCATGGACCGTTTCCGGGAACCACCTGCGTCCTGCTCTTTGACAGACGGCATCTGGTGCATCTGAAATCAATCTTGCCGCAGGTCATGCCAGGTCCTTTGCTTTGAAAAGTGAGATGAGCTCGATGCCGTGTTCCGTGAGCATCTCCTTGGCGCCCTCTTCGCGGTCCACCACGACGATGGCCTTGGACACATTGGCGCCCTTCTCCCTGAGCGCGCTCACGACTCTCATCGTGGAACCACCGGTGGTAGCGACATCCTCGACTATTACGAACTTCTCTCCGGGCAGGACCTCTCCCACGATGAGCTCCTTCGTGCCGTGGTCCTTCGGTTCATTCCTCACCATAACGAACGGTCTGTCGGTCTCGAGCGCTACCGCGACCGCCAGAGGCACTGCTCCGAGGGCCATGCCCGCTATCTTCGCCTCGTCCACGAACGGTGCCATCGCCTTGCCTATCTCGCGAAGCACCTTCGGATTCGTGCTCGCGCGCTTGATGTTCACGAAGTAGTTGCTCTTCTTGCCGGATGCGAGTATGAACTCCCCTGTCTGCACGACCTTCATGTCCTTCAGCATCTGCTTCAGCATGGCCTCCCACCTACCAGGGCACATTCTTCTTGCCCAACTTATAACCTATGATGTTCACGCCTCTGTGAAGGAGCGGGACGACGGCCAGGAATAGCACCAGGCCGAAGATCCCGTCGCCTTCGATGTAGTGGTCGATGAACCAGCTGGACTGGAAGATCAGCACGAGCACGATCGCCCCTGCGACGAAGTTGTACTGGTCGAGCACAGGCGCCTTGTCTCCCCGGCCGATCTCGAGCCGCCTCTTGACGAACGAGCCCAAGCTGTCCCCAAGCATCGCACCGAAGCCGAGGCTCAGCACCACGCACAAAGACCGTGGCCAATCGCCGAAGCCCCACGAACTCTCGGTCCCAAACAGGTCCGCGAGTCCGATCTGGACTATGCCGAACACCACGCCTGCCAGCGACCCGCCAAAGAACCCCCTCCAGGTCTTCCCATCTCCGAGGACCCTATTGCCTCGCCAGATCTTGCCGAAGTCCATCGGCCTCCCACCGCCGAAGAGCACTGCCGCGGAGTTTGGTATCAAGGCTGGCAGCATCAGCCACACGCCCGCCAATGCCGCCTCGATCGGCGTCATTCGGACGGCATATCGCGGAAGGTCGTATTAATGTGAACGCAGAAGAGCCCTCGTCTTGTCTGCCGGCTACAGCTGCAGCCCTTTTCTCTTTGCTTGAACGCGTTGCAGGGAGGCCGCCTTGGGCATGGGTTTCTCGAAGAAGGCGTTCACATCTTCCACGGAATCCTCAGTTCTCTTGGCGGATATCGTGTCCGTGAAATGGATCGCCCGCTTGTCGAGTATGATCGCCACGCCCCTGTCCGTCTCGCTCCTGATCAGTCTTCCGATGGCCTGCTGGAGCTTGCGTGCGGTCGGGGCTTTCACCGCCCTTTCCCATCCCCTTCCGAACCTGATCTCGCAGAAGTGCTGGAAGGCGCGTTGCTTCGCCGTCGGCTTGGGGTAAGGGATGCCCGCGAGTATCGCAACCTCCATCTCCGTACCGGGGAAATCGATCCCCTCGCTCACCCTGCCACCTGCTATCGCATGAAGGAACGCCTTGCCTGGTGATAGCTTGAAATCGTTCACGACCTTCATGAAGTCTCCCTGTCCCATCCCCTTGCTCTCGAAGAACACGTTCCTGCCGAGGAGCGCAGTGGCGGTCTTACTCGATATCTTCTGCATCAGGGCGTACGACGGATAGAACACTATCGTGCTCCTGGGCACCCGGTGGGCGAGCTCCGTGATGCGCTCCGCCAGCCTTTCGATCATGCCATCATCACGCTCGATGTCATCGTACTTGGTCGTGACATCGTCCATGAAGAGAACGAGCCGGTTCTCAGGAGGAAATGGGGATGGTATGTCCACTAGCCTTGCGTCCTTTGGCAGCCCGATGGAGTCTCTGTACTCGTCCAAAGGTTTCAGAGTCCCGGACATATGCACGCTCGCGTGACACTCCGCAATCGGCCTGCATGCGATCGCTGAGTCCAGACAATACGCCTCGAACGCCTTCGCGTCGTCGTACTTCGTGATGAGCTTGACATACTCGCTCTCTTCCAGGGTCTGCCAGAATGTGAGGAACCCCGCGGTGCCGTGGACGTACGAC
This sequence comes from Candidatus Thermoplasmatota archaeon, assembly GCA_018814355.1. NCBI lineage: Archaea > Methanobacteriati > Thermoplasmatota > Thermoplasmatota archaeon. The sequence continues at coordinate 37,046 of JAHIZT010000052.1, forward strand.
CTGGGCAGTCTCCCGGCGAGCTTCCTGTGATCCCTGACCATCTCGCCGAAGTTGGCGATCTGGGACAGAACGCCATTCAGCCCCCTGCTCGTCATGTGGGTGCCAAACATCAGTTCCTCCTCAAGCTGCGACTGAGGGATGATCCCGTCCTCGTCGATCAGGTATTCCTCAACGGCCTTGTCCAACGCCTCCTCGGTCATCAGGAGGACGTCCCGGAGGCTTATGCCGTCCCCGACCTCAGGGTCCCCGAACTCGTCCACCTCCTTCTGGGCGAGCTTGAGTACGATCTCACTCAACGCAGCGGACTCGAGCTCCCTCGCGTAGGACGGCAGGTTGTGCGCCTCATCCACGATCAGAACGATGTCCTGGAGCGACGATGCCATCCAGTCCATGAGGGCGTGGCGAATGAATCCGTCGAAGAACATGATGTATGGGGTTGCGACGACGTCCGCCGCAGGGACGTGCATCTTCGCGACTTCGTATGAGCACAACCCTCTGTCGACGCAGTACGCGGAGAACTCCTCGGCTGTCGGCAGCTCCTCCCTCGCGTAGCGCATGATCGGCGTGAGATCATCAGAGACTGTTGCCGCATAGTACTTGCACGCCTCCTCCTCTCCTCTTATGACCTTGGCCTTGCGCTCTCCGCAGACCTTGGATAGTTCTTCCGGGCTGCCTTGCGAGAGCTCATGGTCAGTGCGCGCCAGAGGGCACATGTTCTTCCTGCCCTGGAGCGCGACGGCGAACACATTGGTGCGCTCGGCGATCTGACGGAGCTCGAGCATCACCTGCCTCTGCTGCGAGTTCGTGCGTGTCACGTAGAGTATCTTCTTACCCCTCTCCTTGCAGAACTCGACGCACGCGGCCAGCGAGCACACGGTTTTCCCTGTACCGGTGCCGCTCTCGACCACCAGGTGCGCGCGGTCATGGCAAGCGTTCCCGACAAGCTCCATCAGCCTGTCCTGTCCTGGCCTAGGGACGTACGGGAATATTCTAGATGCCATGTGATTGATGGTTAGGGCCGGTGAGGTCTAATCGCTTTCGCTGAGAGAAGTGAAAGTAGAAAATGAGCTGCTGGAGGTGGTCTGCGACTATTCTCTGTTCCAGATGTCGTCAGGGATATCGGCGTAGACGTTCTCCGAGATGCCATCTCCGGAGGTCAAGCCCTTCTTTCCCGTCAGGAGCTCATGTATGCGCTCCTTGCGGAACATCCAGTAGTGTATTCGCCACTCGCGACCATCGTAGAGCGTCGTCTCCTCTCTCTCGGTCATCAAGATGCCCGCGTCCTCGAGCATGTAGAAGGCGTCCCTGTCCTCGGGCTCGAGCACGTTGTCGATGATGCGCTCGCTGTACCCGAAGAAGTTCATGACATGCTGGGCCATTGATCTGGCTTCCTCCTCCGGCATGCCCGCCTTGTCTATGCTGTTCTTGATGGCCTTCGTGAGGTGCTCCACCGTTAGGGTCGAGCCTGCAGATTCCCCATCCGACTTCTTCAGCTTCGTTAGAATATTCATGTTCTCACGGCTGCTTCTTACCACTATTATCCCCCTCTCAGATGGTTCAGACAAGAATCTGCTTTCGCAACATTCATTTAGCAATTCGTCATATAAATATGTTCGTTCACGACGGCTCATTGTTCGCACGCGCGCTAGGTTTCCACTGGAAACCGGCCAGTATGTGGATTGGACAGATATGTACGGAGGATGAGGAGATGTTGGCGGAGTTCAGCGTGGTGCCGATTGGCAAGGGCGAGAGCGTGAGTCAGTATGTCGCGGAATGCTTGAAGATTGTGGAGGCGTCGGGCATCGCCTACAAGCTCAACCCCATGGGAACCGTGCTGGAGGGGGATTATGACGCTGTCATGGCGGTGATAAGGGCGTGCCACGTGCGAGTCATGGGGATCTGTCCAAGGGTCATGACGACTATCAGAATAGATGACAGAAAGGGCGTTCAGAACGCCCTCGAGAAGAAGATCGCCTCAGTGGAAAAGAAGGTCGGAAAGGAATTGGAGAAGTAAATTACGGAAATGGTTTGAGAGCGTCTAGTCGCACAGCGTTCAAAAGACGAAGTTCAGGTTCGTGAACCAGAAACCGACGACGGCAATCAGGAACGCCGCGGATACTATCATCGCGGTCCTGACCCACTTCTCCATGTCGGTTCTGACTATCGCACCCAAAAGCAACGCAACGGTCAGTATGAACATCCCAAGGGACTTCACTACCTGCCCTGCGTTGACTCCGCCTTCCGTGTCCATCAATCCAATCAGCCATGACCCGACCATCACGAGCAGCAGGCTGACCACTACCGCAATGGAAAGCATCAGGTCAGACACCACGGTCTTCACGTAGTCGACTGCTGGCTTGTGCGGCGGTTGATAAGCCGGCTGGTACATCGGGTACGGACCCTGTGGTCCAGGTTGTCCAGAAACCATTTTTATCCCTTCCATTTCGATAATGGTGTCAACATGTAATATCTCTTTCGGAAGGGGGTATATAAGCATCGAGAACGGTCAGAACAGTGGATGTCGGTCGTTCTCTAGAGGATTGTCGGGTGCAAGAAGTGGGCTTGGGATAGAGTTCAGCGATCAGACCCGTTCGTGGTCTCATCTTCCTGCCGATGTCTCTTCCTAACGAGGACGAGTCTGCACTTCTTCACCTTGGCGATGACTGGCTTGCCGAAGTGTACCTCCAACTTGACACCTTCTCAAAGGCAGACTGATCGCCCCACCCTGACGACAGTATACCTTTCTCAGGAACCGTGTTACGCGTTCTGTCCTATTTAAACCAGATGTCGCCTTCATGGACTCAGCGGACGGAACCTCTACGGAGGTTTTTTCTAGGGTCACTGTTGCGACCGGTACTTGGCTGCCTTGGCAGCCAGCAACTTCAGCTCTTCCCTAAGCCAGTCAACATCCTTGGCAGAGGTCTGTCTGACCACGTGGGCTGGAAGGCCCATGACGAACGATTCCGCGGCTATTCTTGTACCAGGCGGCACGAGACAGCCCGCAGCTATGACCGATCTCTCCCCGACGACGGCTCCGTCAAGAATGAGTGCTCCGATGCCAACAAGCGTCTCATCGCCCACCTTGCACCCGTGCAGCCGTGCTGAGTGCGAGACGATGCATCCGTCTCCTACGATGACGGATCTCCCCTTGGGTGCCTCCGCGAACGACATGTCCATCATGGCTGATCCCCTGCCTATCTCCACCATGTCGTCATCTGCTCTGAGTACCGCACCGGGCCAAACACTCGAACTATCGCGGAGGAACACCTCACCAATCACAACGGCCGATTCGTCCACGTAAACGTCCGAGCCCAGAGTCGGGCTCTTGTTCCCGAAACTCCTGAGAACCATGGACCCCTAATCGACGCTCGAACCGATATAGCTTTCAGGTGTGATTGGCCGAACGAACAGCTTATCTACAGCGAACAGCGTTTCCACGGATGTCGCTATGACGCAATGGAGGGCACCCTCTCCCCCGGAGGTCCTGTTAATTGTCGCAGTCCAATGACTACGAATCACCCATCCTCAAGACTCTGCATCGTCTCTCCGCAAAGATGCAGAACCTACAGGGTTCGGAGGAAGGTTTCAGAATCATCGCAGACGAGCTCAGGTCCATTGCGAACTCCGACTACGCAGCCGTTTTCCTGGTCGACAATGACAATTCCACTCTGAAGCTCGTGGGTCTGTCCGGATTCGATAGGGACAAGGCCAAGAGCCTGCCGGTCGTCAAAGTGGACGAGGAATACAGACGGCAGGTCTTTGGCGCTAACGGACCCAGGATCTTGAAGCTCCGCTCACAATCTGATTTCCCGAGCGTCGCCCAAGACCTCGCAAAGGCGACCGATATGGAGACAGGTCTTCTCTCACCGATCATGCTGAGAGGGGAATTCCTCGGATATGTCGCCATCGGGAACAAGAAAGGGAGCCCCGATGTCAGCGAAACCACGGAAGAGCTCATGGCCTCGTCATCAGACGCCGTCGCGGTGGTCATCGACAGCATGCGGATCTACTCGAAGCTCAGCCAGGCGAAGGAGAACACGGACCGTATCTTGTCACTGGCGCCTATTGGAATCTTCAGCTGCGACCCGAAGGGCATCTTCAAATCGGTCAACCGACAGATGCTGGCCATGCTCGATAGCGACTCAGAGCAGGAGCTCATTGGAACCAGCGTGTTCGAGCTCCCCGTCGTTACGAAGTCCGGCCTGGACGCGCTTCTAATGCAGGGCGTAGAAGGACATGAGGGCGAGAAGGCAGATGTTCACTTCGTTCTTCGCTCGGACAGAGCGCTGTACCTGCACGTGAAGGTCACTCCCCTGAAGACTGAGAAAGGCGATGTCCAGGGGCTCCTAGCCGTCGCAATGGACATCACATCCAAGATAAGGCTCCAGAACCAGCTCGAGAGGTCGTACGAGAAGCTCACACAGACATACCAGGAGCTGGAGCGGGTGACCAAGATGAAGACGCAATTCATCGATGTCGTCTCGCACGAGCTAAGAACCCCGCTCACCGTCATGAGGGGTTACATCGACCTTGTGGAGTCCGAGTACTCAGCAAAGCTCGAGCCCAAGTTCGGGTCGAGGCTCAAGATCATCAAGGCGAACACGGACAAACTCTACGGCCTTGTCGAGAGCATGCTCGATGTCAGCAGACTCGAAAAGGGTTCGCTCATGATACACCCCGAACCCGTCAGGATCGACACCATCCTGGAAGAGATAGTCCGGACCATGATTAACGACGCCGAGGTGAAGAATCAGACTCTCATCCTCGACATCGAGGGGAAGTTGCCGCTCATCATGGCCGATAGGCGGAGACTCAAGGACGTTTTCAGCAATCTCATCGACAACGGATTGAAGTACACGCAGGAAGGGGGCAGAATCCAGGTGAGCGCGAGGGACGAGGGACGTATGCTGCATATCTGGGTCAAGGACAATGGTGTTGGCATCCCGCTCGAGAACCTCGGCAAGATCTTCGACAGGTTCCACATAGTGACCAGCGACGACCTATCCCATCAGGTCAACAGACTCGGTCTTGGACTGCCAATCGCGAAAGGGATAATCGAGGCGCACGGTGGCAGGATCTGGGTCGAGAGCCAGGTGGGCAAAGGCAGCGTGTTCCACGTCGACCTTGTCAAAGAGTCCCCCAAGTAGATTCTAATACCTCAAATACTTCCGAGCAATCTCCGAACCCGATGGTAGCTAGGGAGAAGAAAAACGCCATATTCCTAACTGTCCTCGCTAGCCTGATATGGGGCACATCGTTCCCGGGGACGAAGTGGGGCCTTGGGTTCGTGGGCAACGACGTCTTCTTCCTGTTTCTCAGGTTCCTGGTCGCATGCGCCATCACGCTCTCCGTGGTCGTCTACTTGGGCAAGCTGAGGCTGTCCATCTTCAAGGAGCCTATGATGTGGGTGATCGGAGGGTTCAATGCGGCAGGGTTCGTGCTGCAGTACGTCGGCCTGAATGACCACACCGGCTACGGTACCACGGCATCCAAGACGGCCTTATTGGTGGACATCAACGTCGTCGCTGTCGCCATCATCTCCTACTTCATGTTCAAGGAACGTCTGGGCCGGATCCAGACCGCAGGCATCGTGTGCGGAACGGTCGGCGTGATCTTTCTAACGCTCAACAAGGATCTCGTGTTTGACCCCAATCAGATCGTAGGCGACATCATGGTCTATATGGCCGGCTGGAGCTGGGCGTTCTTCATAGTGTACAACAAGCGGATGCTGGGCAAATACAGCGGCGTGGAGATTAGCTCGGCAGCGATCACAACATGTGCTTTTTGGCTCGTGCTGCCGACCTCCTACCTCTTCTATAAGGGTGCGGACTTCTCGATAGAGCCGGTCGGTTGGCTGATGATAATCTATCTGGGCCTGTTCTGCACATCCATCGCGACCCTGCTCTGGGCAATGGGCCTCGAAGGAGTCTCGGCCACCGCATCAGCGACCATAATGCTGATTGAGGTGCTGACCGCATTGGCATTGTCTATCGGCGTTCTCGGAGAGACCATGAGCGTCGCCGCCACCTTCGGAGGCGTTCTCGTCCTATTGGCGATTTTCATGGTGGCGGGGACGGGCATCGGTGAAAAAGAACCGGTCAAGTCCGCCTAGGCCTCTTCTGGCCGGCATGAGCGAACGCCCAAATCGAGCGATCAGCCTAACGTGCCCGCGTAGTCCGAGACGCCGTCTAATATCATCTGCACGGCATACGCAGACGCCAAGAGCCCCATGACCCTGGTCAGGGCTCTCGTGCCGGCCTTGCCGATGAGCTTGAAAATCAGGTCCGCGCGCACCAGAATAAGCGTGGAAACCAACATGACGGTGATTAGCGAAGCTATCACGAGCGGGATTTCTGATGTCCCCGAGAGGATGATGACGACAGACATTGCGCCTGGTCCGGCCAGCATGGGAGTGCCGAGCGGAACGAACGCCATGTCCTCGGGTAGCTGCTTCTCCTCGACCTCCTCTTCCCCCTTGCGCCTGGACCTGGGCGGGTCGCCCTCGTAGAGCATGCTGATACCTATGACGAGCAGGAGCAGTCCACCGGTTATGCGCAGCGCATCGATTGAGATGGACAGATAGTCGAGGATGGCCTTTCCGAGCACGGAGAAGACGATCAGGAGGGACGTCGCGAACAGAATCGAGTACCTCAGGGTCTTCATCCTGGCAGTCCTGTTCATGCTACCTGTCAGCGTTATGAAGAGCGGGAGCACGCTGAACGGGTCTATGATGATGAACATCGGAATGAACACGAGCAGGAACTCAACAGCCATTGGCACGAGCACGGTATTTCTGCTATGTTTCGCTCTCGCAAGTCTGGGCCGCAAACACCTTTACCACTGAGTCGCATTTGCCGCGCAAGAACATGCCTAGTGATTCCTCGCTCGAAAGGATATACGAGCGCATTGACAAAGACAAGGGCAGGCACATCGCGAACGTCACGAGACTGCTGAAGCAACCGAGCTCCAGCCAGCAAGACATAGGGATCAAGGAGTGCGCGGAGCTGGTCGCGAAGATGTACGAGGCCGCAGGTTGCGAGAAGGTCGAGATCGTCAAGACCAAGGGCAACCCGATCGTGTACGGCGAGTGCAAGGGAGAGTCGGAGAAGACGCTCATGGGCTACTTCATGTACGACACGATGCCCTACAACGAACCCGGCTGGAACCATCCCGCCATGGGCGCCAAGCTGGTCGACATGAAGCTCCCTGCCGGGAAGGTGAAGGCGATCGTCAACAGGGGTTCTGACAACACCAAAGGTCCCTTGGCCGCGTTCCTCAACTCGGTCGAGGCGAGCGACAAGGCCGTCGGGAGGCCCCCGTGCAATCTCATACTCGTGGCCGAGGGCGAGGAGGAGCTCGGGAGCCCGAACCTTCCGTCATATTTGCAGAAGGACAAGAAGAGGCTCTCGAGAGCTGACGCGTGCTATTTCCCCTACTTCGCCCAGGACTCGGACGGCGCCATGAACATCTACCTTGGCGTGAAGGGCGTTGTGTATTTCGAGCTTGAGTGTTCGGGCAAGAACTGGGGCAGGGGGCCGCAGGAGTTCGCGATACACAGCGCAAACAAGGCCTGGGTCGACAGTCCCGTCTGGCGCATGATTGACGCGCTCAAGACGATGACTTCGGACAACGGGAACAAGATCCTCATCGACGGATTCTATGACGATGTCGCTCCGCCGTCCGAGGAGGACAAGGAGGTGATTGCCGCGTCCGCCAAGACCTTCGATCCGAAGGCGACGAAGGACGCGATGAAGGTCAAGCGGTTCATGATTCCCGATGAGGAGAAGGCCGAGCTGCTGAGCTTGTTCACTTACGGCACGACCCTCAATATCGACGGTATCTGGGGCGGATGGATCGAGAAAGGATCGAAGACCATCCTGCCGCACAAGGTCACGTGCAAGATCGACATCAGAGTGGTGCCGAACCAGAAGAAGGACAAGATGATGCCGCTCGTTAGGAAGCACCTTGACAAGATGGGGTACAAGGACATCACGATGAGGGAGATAGACACCGGCTACGACTGGTGCAGGACGAGCGTGAAGGCTCCCGTCGTCCGGGCGTTCATCAGGTCGTTCAAGGCGTTCGGCGGCGAGCCCACCATTTGGCCGACCTCCGGAGGGTCCGTTCCGTTCTTCGTGTTCAACAGGATTCTGAAGCTCCCGTTCACGATGGGAGGCATGGGACACAGCGACCTCGCGCACAGTCCAAACGAATACATGGTCGTAGAGGGGAACGCTAAGATCGCGGGGTTGGCAGAGATCGAGAAGTTCATGGTCCACTTCATGAACGAGTTCGGTCAGTCTGTCTGAAGCGCCTTTCTGTACTCCTCGAGGACGACTCTGGCAGTGCTGTCCCAGGAGAACTCCTTCACTCTCTCCATTCCTGCATCGCCCATGCGCTTCCTGAGGACAGGGTCGTCCAGGAGCATGATGATCGCTCTAGACAGCGCCTTCACGTCCCCCGCATCCACGAGAATGCCGTCTACGCCGTCTCGGACGAGCTCGGGAATGCCCCCGACCCTCGAGGCGACGACCGGCTTGCCGCAGGCCATCCCCTCCATCAATGAAAGACCCCAGCCTTCAGTCTTCGACGGCAGGACCACAAGGCTGCAACCCGCGTAGAAACCTAGGAGCATCTCCTGGCTCACAGACTCGTGGAACTCGATGTTGTCGCTGATGCCGAACCGATCCGCCAGTTCTTTGAACCAGCGCTGTTCGTCCGTTCCCCTGAACCCGGTTTTCGCGACCGAGATCAGACGAGTACCCGGCATCTTCCCCACGACATGCACCATCGCATGGATGAGCTGCTCGAGACCTTTCCTGGGTTCGAGGCCGCCCACGAAGAGGATCGTCGGGGTCTTCGCTTCACGCGCGCGCGTCGCACTGAAATCGGATGCATCTATTCCGTTGTAAGTTACAATCGACTCGTACCCGTAGTCGCGCGCGAGAGCGTCCTTCCAGTAGTTCGAGACGACGAACCTGTGGTCTGCGTGGGCAACTGCCCTCTCCTCGAACTCAAACAGTCTTGGCTCGGCGAAATCGTCGATGTGATGAATGGTCCTGAAGATCGGTGCGGAGATCAGTCCCTTCGCCTTCATGCTTGCCAGGGACGTGCCTCCAACACAGTCCTGGGCGTGATATATGTCCGAGTCCCGCGGAAGGTTGTCCGAGTATGATCCGATCATCCGTTCTAGCCGCGTCATGAGCTCCGGGCTCCAATCGTACGGGAATATCTCGAACGGGACGGATACGTCGCGGAAGTATTTCTTGAGCGAGTTTGGGTCGTCCGACCTCGCCAGAGAAAAGAGCGTGACATCGACTCCGAAAGCCTTCAGGCGCTCCGCGAGTTTGAGCGCGTGCACGACACCTCCTCTTGGCCTCGTGCTGTATGTCAGCATCGCCACCTTCAATTCGGCATCTCCGGTCGCGGCAACGCAGTCTTGTGATAATTCCTTTCTCCCTGGAGGACAAGGACTCCTCGGAGATTGTTGCACGGAGTTGGACGTGACATTCACACCAATTTCGAGGTCAGACAGTCGAAGGGTTTTCGAGCCCTCCGACCGTAACTGAGAAATGTTATTAAGCGCGGGACATTTATCCCCTTCATGTTGCGAGCAGTCAGCATGCCCAGATGACGCTGTGAATGGCGCTTGGGCATCGTTCGAACTGCTCCTAGCCGCTCGCTGGAAATCGCAGGGAGTTCCTGGGCTTCGGCGTTCGAACGAGCAACAAGTAGCATCAACCTGTTCCGGGCTGGGGCGAAGTATGCTCAAGGGGGAGAACACCTCATCTAAGAGAACCAACGAGCAACTGCTATGGTTCGACGAGATTGGTCTCAAGGACCTCCCGAAGGTGGGCGGCAAGAACGCCTCCCTTGGTGAGATGATTCGCCACCTCACATCCGTGGGCATCAGGGTGCCCGAGGGTTTTGCCGTAACCACTAAGGCCTTTCACGAGTTCGTAGACGCTGCCGTTCTCGAAGAGAAGATTCAGGCAGCTCTGGTGGGGCTTGACCCTGACAACCCGTCCGATGTGGCTCAGAGGGGCAAGGTCATCAGGAAGATGTTTCTGGATGCCGACTTCCCCCAGGAGCTCAGGAGGGAGATAGAGTACGGATACTGGGAGCTCGGGCGGAAGCTGAACATGCCCAACCCAAGCGTCGCCATACGCTCGAGCGCGACCTCCGAGGACCTCGAGGGAGCATCCTTTGCGGGCCAGCACGAGACGATCCTCAATGTCCGTGGAGAGACCGCAGTGCTCAAGGCGATCAAACAATGCTTCGCATCTTTGTTCACCGACAGAGCGATCGCATACCGCGTCCACAAGGGCTTCGGACACATCGGGAACGCGCTCTCGGTAGGGGTGCAGCGCATGGTCAGGAGCGACTTGGCTTGCTCGGGCGTGATGTTCACGCTCGACACCGAGAGCGGCTTCGACGGCGTAGTCTACATCACGGGTTCGTGGGGCCTTGGTGAGATGATAGTCCAGGGCGCTGTAAACCCGGACCAGTTCTATGTTCTCAAGTCCGCTATTGGAAAGTTCGAGGACCCGATCGTCGAGAAGAAACTCGGCAGCAAGCATCAGAAGCTCGTTTACGCCTCGAAGGGTCCTGGCATGGCCGATGCTGAGGTGTCCGAGGCCGACAGACAGAGGTTCATTCTCGCGGACGATGAGATCGTCACTCTTGCCAAGTGGGCTTGCATCATAGAGAATCACTACAAGAAAGCCATGGACATCGAGTGGGCCAAGGACGGAATCACCGGGGAACTGTACATCGTCCAGGCCAGACCAGAGACGTTCCATGCGGTCAAGTCGCAGAACGTGCTGGAGACTTATGTGCTCGAATCGAAGAGCGAGGTGCTCGCGCGCGGCGAGGCCGTCGGGAGCAAGATCGGCATGGGCGTCGTGAAGGTTCTCGAGAGTGCCTACGAGATCTCAGAGTTCAAGAAGGGCGAAGTGCTGGTAACGGACAAGACCGACCCGGACTGGGAGCCTATCATGAGAATCGCATCGGCTATCGTCACTGACCGAGGAGGCAGGACGTGCCACGCTGCGATCGTGTCGAGGGAGCTCGGCATACCCTGCATCGTGGGGACGGGCAATGGCACAAGAGCGCTCAAGACCGGTCAGCAGGTCACGATCGACACCTCCGAAGGCCAGGGAGTAATCTACCAAGGCCTCCTGAAGTTCAGGATCGACAAGACCGACCTAGCGAACCTCCCGAAAACTCGCACCAAGATCATGATGAACGTCGGAGTGCCTGAGCACGTGTTCACTCAGGGCCAGATACCATGCGACGGCGTCGGTTTGGCGAGGCTGGAGTTCATCATCGCATCCCATATCGGCATCCACCCGTTGGCACTAATAGAGTTCGACAAGCTCAGGAAGAAGGCGGAGACGGACCCTGATATTGCCAGGGTCGTCGACCAGATCGAGGAGAGGACACACGGGTACGAGAACAAGGAGGATTTCTTCGTCGAGATGCTCGCGTGGGGCATAGGCAAGATCGCCGCGACATTCCACCCGAGAGACGTCATCGTGAGGCTGTCGGATTTCAAGACCAACGAGTACGCAAGCCTGCTCGGCGGAACACTGTACGAACCTAAAGAGGAGAACCCGATGATCGGTTGGAGAGGTGCTTCGAGATACTACGCAGGTCCTTTCAAGGAGGCCTTCAAGCTCGAGTGCATCGCGCTAAAGCATGTCAGGGACAAGAAGGGACTGACCAATGTGAAGGTCATGGTCCCGTTTTGCAGGACCCCTGAGGAAGGTAAGAAGGTCATACACACGATGAACGAATTCGGGCTCAAGCAGGGGGAGAACGGACTGGAGGTCTACATGATGGCCGAGATACCGAGCAATGTCGTCCTTGCGGAGCAGTTCGCAGAGGTCTTCGACGGCTTCTCGATCGGCTCGAACGACCTCACTCAGCTGATGCTAGGTCTCGACAGGGACTCGGAGCTGGTGTCCCATCTGTACAACGAGAGGAACCCTGCGGTCAAGCACATGATACAGAACGTCATAGAGCGCGTCAAGAAGACGGGCAGGAAGATAGGGATATGCGGTCAGGCGCCGTCCGACTTCCCTGATTTCGCTGAGTTCCTGGTCGAATGCGGCATAGACAGCATCTCCCTCAATCCGGACAGCGTCATAAAGACCAGGCTGCTCGTGGCCGAGAAGGAAAAATCATTGGGCCAGTAACATTGATTCTCTTCCCGCCCGCTAGCAGTATCAATTTTGATAACGTTTATTAGCCTAGACGCCGTTTTCCCAATTCTGTTCTCCCCCTACTTTTTCTTGGCGATTGCTGGGGAGGGCCATCTCATCAGAACTGTTTCAGAGCCCGAAGTTTCTTGGTCTTCTTCCTGGAGATGTCGACTTCCTTGTTCCAGACTGTCAAAAGGTAGAACCCTATGGGCAGGATAGATATGGCAAGGATCAAGAGGCTCTCCCTTGTGCCCCAAGCGGTGGCCAAGAACCCGAATCCGATCTCGACCGGGGCCAGCACCATCGTGAAGAGCAGCGTGCCGATTGAAACGACTGTGGACCGGTGCTGCGAGTCCACCCTTTGGTTGATGTAACCGTTCGTGATGGGTCCGACTAGGATCGAGACGGAGTAGATCATGAACTGTATGACGATGGCTGCTGGGGACTTCACGAGGAACACGATCCCGAACGAGCCGACGATTGACAGGAGGATGAACAGCAATGAGCTCTTCTCGCCCAGCCTCCGCTCGATCTTGCCTGCCTGGGTAGCCACGATGCCTCCGACGATTGTGAACGCACCGATGAACAGGCCGATGTAGAAGTAGTTCAGGTTCAGGTCATCGTTCATGTAGACCGATCTGAAGATGGCCATGACGTACAAAGCGATCTCGACGATGATCTGGAACGCGATCAGAACGATGATGGCCCTCGATGTCTTCACGTGGTTCCATCCGACGGTCAGCTGGATTTTGAACGAACCGAACTTGGTCCGGTCCACCTTGGGCTCCCTCAGAAGCAAAACGGTGAAGGAACCCGTGAGACCCACGAACGCGCTTATGATCAGGGTGAGGTCGAGCCTGTCCGGCAGAATGTACTGAACGATGACTCCGCCGGTCACGCACGCCAACGCGGACATTACTGCCATGACCGCCCATGACTTAGCCATCACCCCTATGAACTCGCCAGACCGCTTCAGCTCCAGGAGCGTGTCGTAAAGGAACGGTGTGTCGCCGCTGACAATGAAGCAGACTCCGATGGCCCACAGGATGTTCGATGCCAGGAACTGCCAGAACTCCGTGCTCAATCCAAAGGCCAGGACTCCGGCGGCGAACATCACCTCGCCAATGAACAGCATCAGCTTCCGGCCGTACTTGTCTCCCAGCAGTCCCGCAGGCAGCTGAAAGCAGATCATCGTCGACCAGAAAACCGCATCGACGATCGTGAGCAGAAAGAGGCTATCCAAGTACTTGTTCGCCCAGAGGGTCCAGAAGGGGATCCAGAGTGAGAATGACGTGACCGCTTTGAAGAGAAAGTATTTCCTGATGCGGTCGTCCCCTGCTGCCATCGTGGCCCCGTATGTGAAATGGTCTATAAACTGATGCTGTGGGCGCCTGTTCGATTCAGGAATTCGCCTACGAAAAAATCAATGATCTCGGAGGGAGGGACGAACCGCTCCGCTCCGGTTGTAGTTTGATCAGAGCTTCTTCTCGAGGCAGTTCATGCCGTACTTCGGGAGCATCTTCACGAACGGTGCTGGGTCGAGCATCTCCGGCGGGAACACACCTTTCTGTTTGATCTTGCCCTGTGCGAACAGGATCGCAGCTATCGCGAGCGGAACGCCTACAGACCAAGCGGTGGCGCTGTTCTTGTACTTGTCCCAGATCTTCTTGTGGTCGAGTGAGGTCCAGATGTAGTACCCGACTTCCTTGCCGTCCTTTACACCCGTCGTGACAGCTCCTATGGCACACTGGCCCTTTGACAGGTGGCCCAACTGAGATGGGTCTGGGAGCACGGCGTTGACCACATCCCTCGGTGCAACCTTGGCCCCCTTCACATCGATCTTGTTTGGGTTCGACAGGCCGAGCTTACCGATCATCTCTATCGCGTCGACATACTCGTCCCCGAGGGCGATCTTGAAGTCGCAATAGTCGCACCCTTTGCCCAGGACCTCGCCGATGTATGTCGGCAGGGTCTCGGCCTCCTCGTGGTCCACATTGTATATCGGTATCTTGCCGACGCCGTCCGGGAAATCGAAGATCTCCTTGTTCTCGAACGAGCCGTATTTCCTGTAATGCCCGTCTGCGTAGTAGGTCGCAGGCATGAGGACCTCTTCAATTAGCGTCTCAGGGGACCAGAGGGGCGCGAAATCATAGCCTTCGACATAGCCGTTGTCCCCATCCCTGATCAGGATCTTCTTGACCTTGTCCATCCTGTCAGCGGCCATCCTCGCAAACATGTTCGAGAGGCCGGGGTCGCACCCGATGCCCAGCATTCCTGTCAGGCCCAGTTTCTTCCAGGCTTTGTCCTTCTTGAGATACATGAATGACGGTGGTGACGGCTTGATTATTCCGCCGGCCTTGGTCTTGTCCAATGCGATGTCCCAGGCCGTGTTCGCGTAGTGAACCTTCGCCTTCTCGCAGGCGTCCATGACGGCACCGCAGTACCTTGGTATCACCACGTCCAGCACGATGTCCAGACCTTTGAACGCCTTCGCCATGCTCGTTACGTCGGACGCGTCAATCTTCTGAACTGAAACCTTGTCGTTCGATATCTTCTTCTGAAGCCTCTTGCCCTTCTCCGGGTTGCGTGCGCCAAGTATCACCTTGTCGAACTCATCGGATTTGGCGAGGACTTCAGCGGTCACTGATCCAATCGCTCCCACTCCAAGAACCATAGCCTTCATTATTTCACATGCCTACGAGAAACCGGCATATGCCCAGCTCCCCCACCGTCCAATGCCTAGCGCCTAGATAAACCTCTCGCGCCCTTCGAGACCAGCGTCTAGCTGAAATCGTGGGCTGAACGATGTCCGGGCAACTGGGCTCGAAGTCTCTCGTAGGCACTTGACACTAGCCTTGGTAGCGCGGCTCAGTAGCGCCTCTGTTCTATGGTGTGGACGGGCATGCCGTACTTCTTAAGCAGAGGCAGCCAGGGCTCCGGGTTCAGCATCTCCGGTGGTATGACGCCCTTCTGAGAGATCTTTCCCTGCGCAAACAGGGTCGCCGCAATCGCTAGGGGCACGCCGACCGAGTAAGCAGTCGCGCTGTGGCCGTACTTCTTGAAAGTGTTCTCGTGGTTCAGCTGGACCCAGATGTGGTAGCTGACATCCTGTCCGTCTTTGATCCCTTTCGTAACCGTGCCGATGGCGCAGTCGCCCGTGGCCCTCTCACCGAGGGTGGAGGGGTCGGGTAGACATGCAGCGACGACATCCCTCGGAGAGACCTTCGCGCCCTTCACGTCGATCTTGCCGGGGTTCGAGAGGCCGAGCATTCCTATCATCTGGATCGCCTCGACGTATGCATCGTCGAGTGCTATTTTGAAGTCGCAGTAGTCGCAGCCCTTGCCCAGGACCTCGCCGATGAACGTCGGGAGCGTTTCGGATTCCTCATGGTCGACGTTGTAGATTGGGAGGCTTCCGACTGGGGCAGGGAACTCGAAGAGCTCCTTCCCGCTGAACGGGGGTAGTTTCCTGTAGCTGCCATCCTTGTATATGGTCGCAGGCATGAGGACCTCTTCGATCAGGGTCTCGGGCGACCAGAGAGGAGCGAACTTATGGCCCTGGACCATGCCGTTGTCGCCGTCTCGGACGAGTATCTCCTTCACCCTGTCGAGCCTGTCAGCCGCCATCCTCGCGAACAGGTTGGACAAACCTGGGTCGCAGCCCAGTCCCATCATCCCGGTCAGACCCGCCTTCTTGAACTCCGGATCCATCTTCAGCTGCTTCCAGGCGGGGGTCTCCCTAATGACCTGTCCCGCTTTCGTTTCGTCCAGCGCAACGTCCCACGCCATATCGGCGTAGCTGGCGTGCGCTTTCAGGCATGCGTTCATGATGTTCATGTTGAACCGCGGTATGACGCCGTTCAGGATCAGGTCAAAGCCTTTGAACGCCTTGGCCATGCCGTCCACGTCGGACGCGTCTACCTTCGCCACGGTAACCTTGTCGCTCGAGATTCTCTTCTCTGTCCGCTTAGCGCGCTCGAGGTTCACGTCCGCGATCACTACCTTGTCGAACTCCTCGGAGTGCGCGAGAATCTCTGCGGTCACAGAGCCCACCGCTCCGACTCCTAGCATCATAGTCTTCATAAAATCGTCTCCAAGGAGACCCTCCAATTAATTGGAGGGAGGAATTGGAGCGTCACCAGATATATGTATCTCCTCAGACAATCCACTCTCGTAGCTCCTACGGGCAAGTCGTCAGCAATGACGGGGCGGATAAGATGTCTGTGAAGCCTTCCTGTGGGAGTAGGCTGCTGATACCGTGACGGTATCTGAGGGGCGGCATC